>CADBMM010000273.1 GCA_902795795.1 uncultured Lachnospiraceae bacterium
CGGATAATACTTTTGACGCAGTCGTTTCGAGAAATCTGACATGGAATCTGGAAGACCCGGCTTTAGCCTATGCGGAATGGCTTCGCGTTCTTAGACCGGGCGGGATCATGCTGAACTTCGATTCATCCTGGTATGAGTATCTTTATAACGGTGACATGGCGGAAAAATACAAGGAAGACCGCATCAATACAGTGAGATCAGGGCTGGTCGACGGCTCGATATCATACAGCGATTCTCCTGTAATGGAGGAGATCAGCAAAGAACTTATTTTCAGCAGGTATCACAGACCTCAGGCAGACCTTAAGATACTGGAAAAAATGAAGGCCCGGTCTGTCGAAGCGGACGAAACCGTGTGGCAGACCCTATGGGATAAGGAGGAGAAGATCATGTATGCATCGACTCCGATGTTTATGATCAAGGTCGTTAAATAATCATTTTTGGCAACAGTAAAAGGAGGAGACATGAAAAAAGGAACATTTATATCATCAGCTGTCTGCATTATGCTGGCTGTTTCGCTTGCGGCACCTGCGCAGGCTTTATGCGCTCAGGATGCCTCGGAAGATACACAGGAGAAGATCTATTACGCTGCGGATTCATGGATGTATCCGAGCCTTAACCCGCATATCGATTATCAGGGCTGGATGGAGATCGGTTACGGAAATGTGGAAATGCTGTTTCATATCGAACCGGACGGGTCGGTCGTTCCCTGGCTGGCAGAGGATGCGGTCTCCAGTGAAAACGGATCGGTCTGGACCATTCATTTGAAAGACAACGTCGTATTTTCAGACGGGTCAAAGGTCGATGCCGATCAGGTAATTGCCAATCTGGAAGATATCGCCGAAAAGAACAGCCGTTACGGTTTTCTTACCGGCGCCAGGTATGAGGCGGCAGATGAGCTTACTGTAGTTGTAACGCTTGAAGCGCCGTATTACACGCTGCCTAACGAGCTGGCTGATCCGGATGCATCGATCATAAAAATGGGCGAGGGAGAAGATCTGGATCTTGCTCCGATATCTACCGGCGCTTTTAAAGTAACGGAATTTGTTCCCGAGCAGAAGGTGGTCCTGACGAAAAATGAAAATTACTGGAACGGTGAGCCACAGATCGACGGCGCGGTGATCACATATGTACCGCAGCAGGACAGCCAGACAATGGCCATGCAGAACGGCGAGATCTCAAGCCTGTATTCCCCGTCAGCTGAAGCTCTCGAGATATTCGGAGCTGACCCGGAGAATTACGATATCGTTTATTCTGCGACCAGCCGCCTGTATATGTATTATCTGAATTTCGAAACACTGGAAGAAAGCCAGAGAAAAGCCATTATTCAGGCTGTTACGGTAGATGATTTCGCGACTGTTATGAACGGTCTTGTCGTTCCTGCAGACGGTCCGTTCCTTCCGTCCACTGCTTTTGGAAAAGCAGAAGGGGCAGCTCACGGCATCGATGAGGCGAAAGCGACTCTGGAAGCAGACGGTTATGTCATGAATTCTGATGGATATTATGAAAAAGACGGACAGGTTCCGGAGCTTCGCCTTTGCTATTATCCCGCACGTTCGCTGGATAAGCTTGCAGCTCTTATGCAGGAGCAGCTTAAAAAAGCCGGAATCAAAGCGGTTCCAGAAAGCCATGAGGATCCGGATGCTGAATATGTTACAACCGGTGATTTCGAGATCGGCCTGTACAATCTGGTATCAGCACCTTCGGGAGATCCCTATTATTTCCTTGACCTGACAATGGGCAACGGTCCGTACAATGCGGGACACTATGAAAATGCGGAAGTGAAGGAAATGCTTGCCGAGCTTGCGGGAGAAAGCGATATTGAAAAGAGAGCCGAGCTGGCAAATGCAATGGTTCAGCAGTCTATTGACGATAATGCCTACGGATATCTCGGCTTTGTGGTAAAGGCCACTGTACTGCAAAAAGGAGTACACAATATCGGTGAAGACAATCCGTATCACGGCGGACTGAATGTGGATTCCGTAATGGAATAAAAAACTGTTAAGAGCTGGCGGGGTTGCCGCATCATGCACTCAGTGCGGCAGCCCGCCGTTGCTATCCGGGACATTGTGCCAGGCACTTTGTCCCGCTATTATTTCGGTGCGAAAGTGCACTGTGAAATGTAATAATGGCAAAATACATCATAAAACGGGTTCTGATAATAATTCCGATGCTGCTTGTCCTGACGTTCGTCACATACGGACTTATGGAGATCGCACCGGGCGACCCGGCGGAAATGAAATTAAAAGCGCAGGGCGTGATTCCCAGTGAAGAAGCGCTGGAAAAAACACGCGCGCAAATGCATCTTGACGAGCCATTTATCCAAAGATATGGGGAATGGTTTGTTTCAGCGCTGCACGGAGATCTGGGGACCTCTTATAAAGACAACAGGGCGGTGACGGAAAAGCTTGGTATCGCAACGGGTTACACTGCGGTTCTGGCAGTTTCTGCTATTCTTTTAGCTCTTGTTATTTCCTTTCCGCTGGGGATCATGGCGGCACTTCGCAGAAACGGCTTTTTTGATTACCTCATAAGATTTATGACTTTTATCGGCAATGCGCTGCCGCGGTTTTTGCTCGCAGTCCTGCTGATCTATTTTTTCTGCCTGCAGATGAAGATCTTTCCCGTTATTGCAAAAGAAACGGTGAAGGGACTGTTCCTTCCGGCCTTATGTCTGTCTGTCGGCCTTATATGCGAGTTTACCAGGCAGATTCGTGCGGAAGTCCTGGAACAGATCGGGAAACCATATGTAACAGGAGCGAAAGCAAGAGGAGTAAAAGCAGGACATATTCTGCGTTATGATATCCTGCATAACGCCATGATCACATTACTTACATTGATAGGGCTGTCTTTTGCCGGCCTTTTAGGCGGAAGCGTAGTGATCGAGACCATATTCCAATGGCCTGGCCTGGGCAAGCTTTGCATGGACGCCATTACGAACCGGGATTATCCCGTTGTTCTTGGGTTCGTGATCTGGATCTGTCTGATATATATGGTCGTGAACCTGATCACTGACATCAGTTATCGTTACTTTGATCCGAGGGTGAGAGAAGAGTGAAGCAGAAATTCAGAAAAAAATGGAAAAACACGGTCCGATTCCGTTTTCGGCTGTTTATCTGTCTCGCCATACTTCTGGTGGCGATAAGTATTCTTTCGCCGTTTTTAATGCCGAATGACCCTTACGAGACGAATGTACTTATGGCAAAAGTGGGACCTTGCGCTCAGTATCCGCTTGGAACCGATGCTCTTGGACGCTGCGTTTTATCCAGAGTGCTCGCCGGGTCGAGAACATCGATATTCTGTTCGGTACTGCTTGTAGCGATCATGTTTGTTTTCGGTACGGCTGTTGGGTTGACTGCCGGATATAAGGGCGGCATAGTGGATACCATCCTGATGCGGATCACGGATCTTATGCTGTCATTTCCGCAGATGGTCGTTGCGATCGTTGTTGCCGGTATTCTTGGAGGCAGCCTTCTGAATGCCATGATAGCGCTTGGCGTGACGGGGTGGATGGGATATGCCAGGCTTGCCCGAAGCCGTGTGATCGCGATGAAAAAAGAAGACTATATTACAGCGGCCAGAATATCCGGCAACAGTGAGATCCGGATGCTGATCCATTATGTCCTTCCGAACGTTATCGGACCACTGATCATTTATGCCGCCATCCAGATCGGGACGACGATGCTGAATTTGGCCGGACTATCGTTCCTCGGACTCGGAGTTCAGGTCCCGCAGGCGGAGTGGGGCTCAATGGTAAACGAAGGCCGTGCAATGATACAGCTGGCTCCGCAGGTAGTATTCGCGCCGGCTGCAGCGATATTTATTACCGTTACCGTGTTTAATCTCTTAGGAGATGCAGCCCGTGACCTGGCGGACCGGGGTTCTGTACAGGAGGCCGGCCGTTGATGGAAACGAAAAAGATACAGGATAAGTGTTTAATAGAAGCAAGATCTCTTACGCTAGGCTACGGTGACGATCCGGTCGCCTGGGATATTTCATTTTCGGCTGCACCGGGTGAGATACTCGGGATAGTTGGAGAAAGCGGGTCCGGAAAATCCACGATACTTAAAGCACTGAACGGCGGAAAAGACTTCGGCGTTCAGATCTTTTCGGGAGAGATATTATTTAAAGGACAGGATCTGTGC
>CADBMM010000274.1 GCA_902795795.1 uncultured Lachnospiraceae bacterium
ATCGAAACCATGACTATGGCCAAAAGGCAGATGGTCGAAATACTTAAGGCACTTATGTTCGACGCAAAGCTCATCATCATGGATGAGCCGACAGCCTCGATATCTGCGGCCGAGCAGGAAAAACTATTTGAGTCGATACAGCTCGCAAAAGCCAATGGCACCAGCATAATCTACATTTCACACAGACTGGAAGAAGTCTACGCGACGTCCGACAGACTTACAGTCATGCGAGACGGACAGGTGGTGCAGGTGCTGGATAAAGAGCATATCAATCCGCACGAGGTCGTATCGGCGATGATCGGTAAAGACATCGATGATATACAGGACAGGACGGTAGGTTCTAAGCGCCGCGAGGATATAAAGCTTGAGGTGAAGCATCTTTCATATATGGGACCTGCTGTTGATATCAGTTTTACCGCTTACGGCGGCGAGGTGCTTGGTATAGGCGGACTTGTCGGCTCGGGAAGAACAGAAATTCTTCAGGCACTTTACGGCACCATGAAGAGGACGAACGGAGAAGTCACTCTTAACGGTGAGCGCATAGGCACTAATGTTAAGAAGAACATCAAAAAAGGTTTCGCCTATGTTCCTGAGGATAGGCGAGGAGAAGGCTTTATTCCGTTGTTGTCCATCGAGAAGAACCTTAACATCGCGAACTATGACAGGACAGCTCCTGCAGGCTGGGTCAGCAGAAGCAAAGAGGTGAATCTTGCCGAGAAGGGCATTAAAGATTACGATATCCGTCCGGCAGTAAAGGAAATGCCGGTAATGAATCTTTCGGGCGGCAATCAGCAGAAAGTCGTTATTGGAAGAAGCCTGCTGAGAAACCCGAAGGTCCTGCTTCTCGATGAACCGACGGCCGGTATCGATGTAGGCGTTAAAGCAGAGCTTTACAGGATCATAAGAGAGCTTGCGAATACCGGAACGATCGTTATTATGGTATCCTCGGATCTGGACGAGCTGTGCAGACAGTCGGACCGTATCCTCGTTATGAACGAAGGCAAGTTTGTCGAAGAATTCACTCATGAGCAGGCGACACAGGAGAGAGTGCTCCTGGCTGCTTCCGGAGTAAAGGTTGAGGAGGGTACGATATTATGAACAGAAAAGGTATAAAAAGTCTTCTGTCCTCCTCATGGGGAGGCAAGCTGGTCGCCCTGGCAGCAATATTCATAATCATGGCGATATTCAGCCGAAACTTCTTCACGCTCGGAAACTGGAAGAGCATTCTGCTGGCAATATCCATCTACGGAATAATGGCCTGCGGCATGCTGCTCTGCGTTCTGGTCGGATGTATGGACTTCTCGGTAGGCTCTACCGCTGCCTTCGCCGCAGCTGTTGTGGCAAAGCTTTATATTGAAACAGGCTGGAAGCCGTCTATGTTCGTTCCGGCCATCTTAGTCGCAATGCTCGGGTGCGCGGCGCTTGGAATGCTGCATACCCTGCTCGTCGTAAAGATAAAGATTAATCCATTTGTCGCGACGCTCGCGACCAAGTATATAATGCTTGGCCTTGCGATTCTCATACTGAATCAGAGAAACTCATACGTTGACCACAAGGACACTGTCCTTTATGCGATGGGCAATGGAAGATTTTTGGGTATTCCGATGCCTACAGTGATCTTCATCGTTGTTGCGATAGTTATCGCAATAGTGCTGAACTGCACTGTATTCGGCCGTCAGCTTTATGCGGTAGGCGGAAATCCCCGTGCAACCAACTTCCTCGGAATCAGTTCCACGGCTAAAACATGCGTGGCTTTCGTTATATGCTCATGCCTCGCAGGACTGGCAGGCATCATCCTTGCTTCCATGAACGCCATGGCAAGCTCGGGAACCGCGTCGGGATATGAAGGCAGCGTACTTACCGCGATGTGCGTAGGCGGCGTTACGCTTACCGGTGGTGCCGGCGGCGTTATAGATGCCGTATACGGCGCGCTCCTCGTAGGTATAATCAACAACGCCATGATCCTTCTCGGCGTTCCGTCAGAGTGGCAGACTTTCGTTCAGGGCGCTATCATCGTAATCGCCATTGTCCTTAACGAAGGAACAAGGGCAAGAGCAATGAATATGCTCGGCGCAGGAGCTGACGATAAAAAGAAGAAGGAAGCTGCATAATACAGCTTTTAAAATGACATGAAAACGGGCTGCCGCATTATTAATAACTGATGCGGCAGCCCGTTTGTGTTTTCGATTAGTATTGAATCGTTCATTTGGGCGTATTATAATTATCAGGCAGTTATTATGGCGGCTTTGGGAACGGGCTGGGTATGATTTATGGCTCTGAACATTGCAGGCAGTTGAATTTCAAGAGGTGAAAAAATGGAAGATTGTATTTTCTGTAAAATAGCGAATGGTGAGATACCGTCGGCAACGATATATGAAGACGGGGATTTCAGGGCAATACTTGACCTGGGACCTGCCTCAAAGGGACATGCGCTTCTGCTGCCGAAGAAGCATTATGCTGATCTTTTCGAGATTCCGGACGAAGATGCTGCAAAAGCTTTTACGACGGCTAAAAAAGTAGCCGGGGCGCTTATGAAGGCAGCAGGAGCTGAAGGGATCCAGATCGTTCAGAATAACGGAGAGGCAGCCGGGCAGACGGTATTCCATCTGCATATACATATGATACCGGGTTATAAGAAAGACGGACATCCCGGAGCTGTATGGAACCCGGGGACCCTGAATGATGCTGACAGGAACGAGATAGTAGAAAACATAAAAAAATATCTGTGAATTCTTGACTTCACAGTATTAAAGCGTTAACATTTGATAACATAGAAAATGACGGCTGCAGCTTACCTGAAGACAGGCGTATCTGCCGGTTTCCAAAGAGGACCATGCGGGCCTTTGTGAGCGCTTTCATGCGATCGTCAATTATAAGGAGGCTTTATTATTATGAATATTACTATCAACAAGACAACAGAACCGAAGCAGAAACCACAGGATGAAAGCAGCCTCGGATTCGGTAAGATCTTTACTGATCACATGTTCCTTATGGATTACACCCCGGAAAAGGGATGGTATGATGCAAGGATAGTACCCTTCGGACCGATCCCGGTTCATCCGGCATCTACAGTACTTCACTACGGCGCAGAGGTATTTGAAGGACTTAAGGCCTACAGGACAGCAGACGGAACAGTCCAGCTCTTCAGACCTGAAGCAAATGCGCAGAGGATCATCGATTCTGCTGAAAGACTCTGCATGCCTGCACCTTCTGTTGAAGATTTTGTTGAAGCGCTCAAGACTTTCGTTTCTCTTGAAAAAGACTGGGTTCCGCATTCAGAAGGCGCATCCCTTTATTTAAGACCCTTTATCTACGGCGACGATCATGCCCTGGGAGTACATACTGTCCATCATAATGTATTCTGCATTATCGCTTCTCCTTCAGGTTCTTATTATCCGGAAGGCATCAATCCCGTTAAGATAATGATCGAGGACGAGGATGTACGCGCGGTAAGAGGCGGCACTGGATATACCAAGTGCGGCGGAAACTACGCAGCATCAATGAGAGCAGGAGAGAGAGCCGTTCAGAAAGGCTTTACACAGGTGCTCTGGCTCGATGGCGTTGAAAGAAAATACATCGAAGAAGTCGGTTCGATGAATGTTATGTTCAAGATAGACGGCGAGATCGTTACCCCGGCGCTCCTGGGCTCTATCCTTCCCGGTGTAACAAGAAGATCCTGCGTTGAGCTTCTCAAGGCTGAAGGCTACAAGGTAAGCGAGAGACTGTTGAGCGTAGACGAGCTTATCGACGCCTGCGAGAACGGCAAGCTTGAAGAAGCCTGGGGCACAGGTACGGCAGCAGTCGTATCACCTATCGGCGAGCTCAGCTATAAAGGAAAGAATTACATCGTAAACGACTTCAAGATCGGTGAAGTCACTCAGCATCTTTATGATGAGCTGACGTCTATACAGTGGGGCAAAGCACCGGATAAATATGGCTGGGTAGAGAAACTGGACTAAGAAAATATTAGCAATTCGGGTGATGACAGTAGAGGATCTTTTGTTTCAGGACAATCGGAACGGATCTGCTGTATCACCCGTTTTTATTTTCAAAAGGCAGGAAAGGGGATATATATGTTCAGATTAAGACTTGAAGGAAAAGTAGCTGTTGTTACCGGCTGCGCATCCGGTATGGGAAAAGCGATAGCAATAATGTTTGCAGAAGAAGGAGCTAAGGTGGTCGGCTGTGATTTTAATGCGGCTGAAGGGCAGAAGACAATAGATGAGATAACCGCAAGCGGCGGCGATGCTGTGTTCGTACCGTGCAATCTCAGAAACAAAGAGGACATAGTCCGCGTTCATGAAGTGACTATGGAAAAGTATGGCCGTGTTACTACTCTTGTTAACGCGGCAGGAATATGCGTTCTGGATTACTTCATGAATCAGACTGATGATGACATGATGAAGCTGTTCGAAACCAACTACCGCGGGACAGTCTGGATGATGCGGGAATTTCTTCCGGATCTTGCTGCCTCCGGCAAAGCGTCAGTCACGAACATAGCTTCGATATCGGTATATCAGCCGGAAAGCTTCGCCTACTATTACGGATCATTCAAGTCGGCGATCGCCATGCTTACAAGGAACCTGGCACGTGAGTATTCGCCCGCCGTACGTTTTAACGTGATCTGCCCCGGCCCCTGCGATACGGGAATGACACCTGATTCGTGCAAACTTGAAGGAGGAGATCCAGAAGCGATCAGGAACCTTGTATCGACCCTTCTTTGCGACAGGGTAGGAACCGGAAAGGATATCGCATACTGTGCGACTTACCTTGCTTCAGATGAAGCCGAATGGGTGAATGCCTCTCAGTTTACAGTAGATGGCGGCGCTTCATTCGGAGGCGGTGACCATTATCTTCCCGAATGAAAGGAGTAAAGGCATGAAAGTCGGATTACAGGCGCTTGTGCGATATACGCCGCAGGAAGTGCTTACGAAAGATATGTTCGAATATCTTCAACCCG
>CADBMM010000275.1 GCA_902795795.1 uncultured Lachnospiraceae bacterium
GCCGCCCTTATGCTCCTCTGTTCGGAAGGAGTATAGGCGCGAAGCCCATGCTGTATCCTGTTGGAAAGCTGTGCAAGTACTGCATCAGGGATATCCGAGGGGTTCTGCGTTACGAAATAAACGCCGACTCCCTTTGATCTTATCAGCTTTATTACCTGCTCTATCTTTGATACCAGCGCTTTCGGGGTATCGGTGAAAAGGAAATGCGCCTCGTCAAAGAAGAATACCATCCTGGGTTTATCCAGATCGCCAACTTCGGGAAGCTTCTCGTAGAGCTCCGTCAGCATCCAAAGCAGGAAGGTCGAATAAACGAGGGGACTCTGGATAAGCTTTGTGCTTGAAAGGATATTTATATATCCGCGTCCACTCGTATCGGTCCTGATCCAGTCCGTGATATCAAGCTCGGGTTCACCAAACACGCCTTCGCCGCCTTCCTGTTCAAAGGCCAGAAGCGCTCTCTGGATCGCTCCTACACTGGCTGCAGCTACATTGCCGTACATGGCTGTATATTCTTCACGGTTTTCGGATACGTACTGCAGCATCGCCCTGAGATCCTTCAGATCCAGAAGCAGCAGTCCCTGATCGTCCGCAACTTTAAATACAATATTCAAAACGCCGGCCTGCACCTCGGTCAGGTTCAGAAGTCTGGCAAGGAGCACAGGACCAAGGCCCGAGATCGTAACGCGTACCGGATGCCCCTGTTCTCCGAAAATATCCCAGAATCTTACCGGATATGATTTATACTGGAATGTGTCGCGGATGCCGAACCGGTCTATCCTTTCCTGCATGTCAGCAGAGTCCGCTCCGGGCTCACACATGCCGGAAAGATCGCCCTTTACGTCACTGAAAAACACCGGAACGCCCAGATCCGAAAACGACTCCGCCAACACCTTCATCGTTATGGTTTTGCCTGTACCGGTAGCCCCCGCGATGAGGCCGTGCCTGTTTGCCATCTGCGGAAGAAGATAAAGCTCTTTGTCAGATACAGCTGCGAATATTTTTCCATCCTTTAACATTATCTGTTACTCCTTTTTGAATGATATCTTTGCCCGTTTCCGGTGATCATGTTCCTGCTGCCCTTCGTACAATGGGACGTTTGCTTTTCTCATTTCTTGTCTTTTGGTCCTGCACGCACTTACTGGAAGCCCGGCGGGATCGTATCAGATTAATAATACCACAGGTCACTGTAAATTAACAGAAAAACAACATATACGCATAGCTTAATTCAGCAAATTTATCCGATCTTCGGCAAAGCATAACTCGAAGGCTAATAATACATGGAAAATCGCATTTATCTTGTTTTTTCATGCCCTTGTACAACTTTAAGCATCATATTTGAAGTGAAATCCGCCGTGACATTTGTTATACTTAAAACCGCTGAAACGAAAAAGATGCAGGTCTGTACGCGATACAGACCTGTAAGCCGCTGTTTTAATCCCGCAGGAGGACAGAAAAATGAAAAAACTTGCCCGTATCACCATTAAAGACGAATACCTTGAAGAATGTCTGGGTTACATCAAAGATCACACGAATTACTGCAAAACGGAACAGGGAAATCTTACTTCCGAAGCCTTTCAGTCCAATGAGGATCCCCACGTTGTTTATCTTATCAGCGAATTCGCTACGCCCGAGGACGAAAAACGCCATGTGGAATCCCCGGCAGACGCTGCCTTCATAAAAAAGATGCAAGGAAAAGAAGCAGCGCCGGTCAAAATGTTCGACTGGACACAGCTGGCGTAAAACACGAATTGCTTTCATGTCTATGTACATTTTTTATTAAAATCCGCCCTGTGCATATTGCAATTTCATCAAAATAAATACTGGTAATGCGGTATTCATTATTATATAATTTAACGTATTAAACGAATAAAGCACATATTATTCCACACTGATGGACATTCCGCCGGAACAGCCGATATTTAAGGAGGTCAAAATGACTGCAGATCCTATTTTCCGCGGCGCAGCAACCGCACTTATCACACCGCTTACCGAAACAGGAGTAGATTACGATTCCTTCGGACGTCTTATAGACTGGCAGATCGAACAGGGGATAGACGCCCTTGTTATCGCCGGAACCTCAGGCGAAGGATCTACTCTTTCTGACGAAGAGCACCGCGAAGTCTTAAAATTCGCCTATGAAAAGATAGCAGGGCGTGTCCCGGCAATTGCAGGAACAGGTTCAAACGATACGGCCTATGCCGTTTCTCTTACAAAATTCGCCAGCGATCTGGGCTATGAAGGCATGCTTGTTGTAACGCCTTACTACAACAAGGCAACGCAAAAAGGCCTTGTCGCCATGTACAACGCCATCGCAGAGGCCTCTTCCGCCCCGCTTATCGCGTACAACGTACCCTCAAGAACAGGCGTTAATATCGAACCTGCTACATATCTTGAGCTTTCAAAGAATCCGAAGATCACTACGATAAAAGAAGCGAACAGCAATATCTCCAAAATAGTTGAGACCTTCCAGCTCGTCGGCGATAAAATGGAGATCCTTTCCGGCAACGACGACCAGATCGTTCCGATCATGTCGCTTGGCGGAAGCGGAGTCATTTCCGTGCTTTCCAACCTTATGCCGAAAGAGACCTCTGAGCTCTGCCATAAGGCTCTTGCCGGAGATATAGCCGGAGCCGCAAAAATGCAGCTTGAATATCTCCCGCTTATCAATGCGCTGTTCTGCGAAACGAACCCGATCCCGGTCAAGGCAGCTATGGCAGCAATGGGCTGGTGCAAAAACATCGTCCGCCTTCCGCTCACGCCGATGGAAAAGGATCATGAAGAAAAACTGCTGTCACTCATGAAGGAACAGAACCTTATCTGAAGGAGGCTCCGATGAAAATACTTTTATCCGGCTGCTGCGGACATATGGGCAAAGAAGTCGCCCGTACCGCTGCCGAACTGTTTACAGATGCTGACATTATCGCAGGCGTAGACGCCATGAAGGATAACAGCTGCAACTTTCCTGTGGCTGCATCATTCGACGAGGCGGATACCTCAGCCGATGTGATCATCGATTTCTCACATCATTCACTGACGAAGGCCCTGCTCGATTTTGCCGTAAAAAACGAGATGCCTCTCGTTCTGGCAACTACCGGACAGACCGATGAAGAGCGTGAAGCCATAATGAATGCATCAAAAAAGATCCCGCTTTTCTTTACATCGAATTATTCCATGGGCGTAGCCCTGCTTATAGAAATGGCCAAAAAGGTCGCGGCAGCAATGCCCGGCGCTGAAATAGAGATCATTGAAAAGCATCATGACCGCAAGGTCGATGCCCCAAGCGGCACTGCCCTTTCCATCGCGAAGGCCATCCAGACCGTCCGCGAAAACGCTACGATAGTTACCGGACGCAGCGGAGACAATACCAAACGTACAAAGGAGGAGATTGGAATCTGCTCCGTGCGCATGGGAAATATAGTAGGTGAGCACGAGGTCCTTATAGGAACGCCTAACCAGACCATCAGCCTTAAGCATGAGGCGCACAGCCGCGCGCTTTTTGCAGAGGGAGCTATCCAGGCAGCACAGTTCCTTATCACTCAGGGAGCCGGGCTTTACACCATGGATGACCTTGTATCATTTTGATAATGTAAAAAGAGCTGCCGCGATGGTCGTTGTTTAAATAAGATGATCGCTGCAGCTCGTTGTTTTTTAAGTAAAGGAGCACTACCAATGAAATTAGGAATTTACGGATACGGAAACATTTCACGCGGAGTTGAAAGCGCGATAGCACAGAACGCTGACGCCGAGCTTGTTGCGGTATTTTCAAGAAGAGATCCTTCTTCGGTAAAGACCGTGTCAGGCGCAAAGGTATATGCAGCCTCTGAAGCGCCGAAATTCAAGGACGACATAGACGTTATGATCATCTGCGGTGGAAGCGCTACTGATCTTCCGGTATTAACGCCTGAGCTCGCAAAGGATTTCAACGTTATTGACAGTTTTGATACACACGCCCGTATTCCGGAACATTTCTCAAACGTGGATGCTGCAGCTTGCGGATCCGGCCATATAGCTGTCATCAGCGGCGGCTGGGACCCCGGCATGTTCTCTCTTGCAAGGATATATTCAAACGCCATTCTTCCGAACGGAAGCGATTATACCTTCTGGGGCCGCGGTGTAAGCCAGGGCCATTCTGACGCCGTAAGACGTATCGAGGGCGTTCTCGACGCCCGTCAGTACACGGTTCCGGTTGAGGAAGCTTTAAGATCCGTACGCGCTGGTGAAAATCCAGTTCTTACGACCCGCCAGAAGCATACCCGCGAAGTATATGTCGTCGCTGCAGAAGGCGCCGACCTAGCAAAGATCGAAGAACAGATAAAGACCATGCCGAATTACTTCGATGAATATGACACGACCGTAACATTCATAACGGCCGAAGAAATGAAAGCCGATCATTCCGAGCTTCCTCACGGCGGTTTCGTTATCCGCACCGGAAGCACAGGCTTTAACAACGAGCATAAGCACGTTATAGAATATAGCCTTCAGCTTGATTCCAATCCGGAGTTTACTGGAAGCGTCCTTGTGGCAATCGCAAGAGCTGCATCGAAAATGCATTCCCGCGGGATCTGCGGCTGCAAGACAGTCTTCGATATTGCTCCGGCTGATCTCTCACCATTAACACCTGAAGAGCTCCGCGCTCATATGCTTTGACCTGAATTTACTGCAGCATACGGCCTGACACCGGAGAAATCCTCTCCGCTATGATTTCGGAGGATAATATTTATGGCTTACGACCGCGAAAAAGATCTTATTTGTGACAATCTGGACGTTAACGAGAACGGCCATCTTACGATAAACGGCGCCGACGTTACCGAACTTGCAAAGGAATACGGGACTCCTCTCTATGTTATGGATGAGGACCGCTTAAGAGAGCGCTGCCGCACTTATCTCGACTCTGCTCTCGATGCATTCGACGGAAAAGCCCGCATCCTTCTGGCTTCAAAAGCTGCGTCTTTCAAGCGTATCTACGAGATCGCCGACGATGAAGGTCTTTGCACGGACGTTGTTTCATGCGGTGAGATCTATACGGCAATGAAGGCCGGTTTCCCGCTCGAAAAAGCATATTTCCACTCAAATAATAAAACAGATGCCGATATCGCCTTTGCGATCGATAACGGTGTCGGTTATTTCGTAGTAGACCAGAGGGAAGAACTCGAGTCCATAGACCGCATTGCGGGAGAAAAAGGGAAGAAACAGGAGATCCTCCTGCGCATAACTCCGGGCATAGATCCGCATACCCAGGCAGCCATAGCCACCGGCAAGGTCGATTCCAAGTTCGGCACCGCCATCGAGACCGGCCAGGCCGAAGAAATAACAAAGCTTGCTCTCTCACTGCCGAATATTTCACTTGTCGGTTTCCACTGCCATGTAGGTTCACAGGTATTCGATTCAGACGTATTCCTGCGCGCGGCAGATATAATGCTGGATTTCATCGCCGATATGTATGCCAAAACAGGTTTTCTCGCCGAACAGCTGGATCTGGGCGGCGGTTACGGAGTCCGTTATCTCTCCACCCAGCCGCATATCGATATCGCAGACAACATCCGCGAAGTAGCGGCCTGCGTTAAGGCAAAATGCGAAGAGCTTAATATTGAAATGCCCGTAATATGCTTCGAGCCCGGCCGCAGCATAGTCGCCGACGCCGGACTTACGGTATATACAGCCGGCTCAGTTAAAAAGATCCCGGGGTATATCAATTATGTTTCCGTAGACGGCAGCATGGCCGATAACGTGAGATACGCCATGTATGAATCGCCGTACACCGTAGTTCCCGCTGACAACATGTTTGCCGAGCGTGATCTGACCGCATCGGTCGTCGGACGCTGCTGCGAAAGCGGGGACATCATCCAGAAGGATGTCTGCCTCCCCTCTTCCACTACACGAGGAAGCATTATTGCCGTACTTACTACCGGTGCGTACAACTATTCAATGGCTTCAAACTACAACCGCCTTACGCGTCCGCCTATCGTCATGATCAAAGACGGACAGCCGTACGTTGCCGTACGCCGCGAGACCCTGGACGACATAATCGCCTGCGATCTTTAAGCACAATAGTTACATACATATCAGGGAGCTGCCTTAAGGCAGCCCCTTTTTGTGACAGAGCAGCGGTTCTTTAACATCAATACTTGTATAAATGTCAAAACAAACTTATAATATAATAAGGTAATTGTCTGATTAATTATTGATTATAGATATTGTTTAAGAGGGAAGTTAATGAGCAGCATAGCAATAGTAACGGACAGCAACAGCGGTATCTCGCAGGCTGAAGCCGAAAAGCTTGGTATCTACGTGCTTCCAATGCCTTTTATTATTAATGGTGAAACCTATTTTGAAGATATAAATCTTACGACAGATGAATTTTTTGAAAAAATGAAAAATGATGCGGATATCACGACATCACAGCCATCGCCCAAGGCCATAACCGATCTTTGGAAGAAGGTCCTTAAAGATCATGATGAAGTAGTCCACATCCCGATGTCCAGCGGTCTTTCGGGATCCTGCAGCACAGCGGCAGCTCTTGCCCAGAGTTTTAAAGGTAAGGTGCAGGTAGTTGACAACCAGCGCATATCCGTGACCCAGAAAGAGTCGGTCCTGGATGCTCTGGCATTGGCAGCTCAGGGGCGGTCTGCAGCCGAAATAAAAACACAGCTGGAAGCTGAAGCTCTCGAAGCCAGCATTTACATAACCGTAGCAACACTTAAATACCTCAAAAAGGGAGGACGGCTCACACCTGCAGTTGCCGCAATCGGAACGCTTCTGCGCATAAAGCCCGTCCTGCAGATACAGGGTGAAAAACTGGATACGTTTTCTAAGGTGCGCACCATGGCTCAGGCAAAAACAGTTATGATCAACGCCATTCGAAACGATCTTGAAACACGCTTCGGCGGAGTCGATGCTCATGACGCATATATCGATATGGCTCACACAGATAATCTTGAAGAGGCGTTGAAATTCAAAGGAGAAGTAGAGGCAGCATTCCCCGGATACGAAGTCCGGTTTGTGGATCCTCTTTCTCTAAGCGTTTCCTGCCATATCGGAGCAGGATCACTCGCTGTGACAGCAACAAAAAAACACGCAGGTTGAAAACCGAAAGGGGCATGACGCATTATATAATGCAGCAGCCCCTTTTTTGCAACATTTTTGATTCTGAAAAAAATGGTATAAACGGGTGATTGTCAGAAATAATATTAGTTTCTAAAATTAATGTAGAAAAACAGGCAGATAATGCCTGTTCGTCGATTTTATAAATACGGAAATCGTACGATATAAATGATAAAGGAGGATACAACACAGTATGAAAGAGTGTTTGCAGCAGAATGAAAAAAAGAAAGTTCTGAAGAAAAAGACAAGAAAGCGAAGAAGAATACTGGCTATGCTGGCGACAGCGTCGCTTATCCTGTGCCTGATGCCTGCAACAGTACATGCAGATCCGGATCCGGTCAGTACGACCGACAGTCTGTACGGATATCAGGGTGAGCTTCAGGAGGATGTTTTATCTGACACTCCGTTTGAAATGGTCACAGGCAAATACGAAGTCTCAGGTATCCAAAGGCTAGTAACTGACGGATATGCGGCTTCAGCCTCAGGAAAATCCACCCTGGCTCTTGGCAGTTCCTATTTAAGATCCGAGACTGAAGCTGAAGCTGCTCCGGCCGAAGGCAGATTCGAAGATCTCCTTGTATCCGGCAGCCTTAATGCGGTCCAGGGACTCGGTACCAGCCAGAGCTTCTATATCAATTCCTCGCTTATAACAAGAAGCGGCGCTGCTGCCATGCTCGATAAAGCGTCTGCAAATGAAGCGCA
>CADBMM010000276.1 GCA_902795795.1 uncultured Lachnospiraceae bacterium
AAATGACGACAGGGTAGAAGTGAAAAAGGCAATGCTGGATGATTATTCCGAACTTCGTGCAAATTATGACGAAAATGACGATAATACGCAGGTGCTTTATTTCAAGAACGGTGTTGCTACGATAGAGTCATTTACAGAACCGAAAGAAACTATTGAATTCTGAAGCGGTCACAGCTTTTGATCTGTAATCTGTTTGGTTTCTTTATGTTTCAAAATTAAATACTTCAATGCTATAATTTTATGTGTAATTAATGAACATGAAAGGACAGGAAACTTTAAATTGAACAAACTACATGCAGCAGGAAAAGCAACTGCAATTACTGCGGGTGGAACAAAAACATTCAATCTTGTAATATCGGCACTTATGGTGGCGGTCATCGCCGTACTTTCACAGGTAGCGATACCGATGCCAAGCGGAGTTCCGGTAACACTGCAGACCTTCGCGGTCGCACTTTGCGCATATTTTCTGGAAACGAAGTATTCTCTGCTTACCGTGGTTGTATATATACTCCTCGGACTTATCGGAGTACCGGTATTTGCAAATTTCGGAGCAGGCCCCGGAAAGCTTTTCGGACTCACCGGAGGTTTTATATTCGGCTTCATCCTGTTTGCTGTACTTTGCTCAATTTCAATGAAATTCAAAAATGTTCCGGCGCGAATCGCGCTAAGTTTAGCAGGCCTTATGGCATGCCACATATGCGGAGTTCTGCAGTTCATGTTCCTTTCGGGAAATCCGTTTACGACGACATTTTTAATGGTCTCTGCGCCATTCCTCGTTAAAGACGTGATCTCAGTGGCTCTGGCGTATGTATTATCTGACAGAATTCTGCCGGTGCTAAACAAAATTAAGCACATCTGACAAAAAAAGCTGTGGCAATGCCGCAGCTTTTTTATATTATATTTGGTTTAGTATTTTGCGAAAGTACAGTTCGGGAAGTGGCACACTTTGCAGCTCTGGCAAAGCCCCCCGTCTCCAAGCTTCAAAAGCTCCTTCTTCGTGAACTTCTCGCCCGCGAAGATCTGCGGAAGTATCGCGTCGAATATAGTTACAGGCAGTGAGATAGCGGCTCCTGGGATACCGAGTATCGCAACATCGTCTTTGTAAGAAATAAGAGTCATGTTTCCGGGCTGTGAGGGAACACCATGCGTTACGATCTCTGCTCCTGCATTTCGGATCGCTGTAGGTGTCAGATCATCCGGATCTACAGACATTCCTCCTGAGCATATGATCAGACCTGCGCCCTGGTCGATAAAGTCCTGTATTGCTTTGGTTATCATATCCAGATCATCATCGCAAATGGTCGTGCCAAGGATCTCGCAAGGATAATATTCAAGTTTTTTCCTGGCGACAGGGTCGAATTTGTCTTTTATTCTTCCGGAATATATTTCAGATCCGGTGATGACGATACCGACTTTTGTAAAACGATAGGGCAGAAGCCTGAAAAGCGCTTTATCTTTACAAAGCTTTTCAGCCTTGATGATATTTGACTCTTTAGTCACCAGGGGTACGATCCTCATGGATGCCAGCCTTGCACCTGGTTCTACCGGATAATGATCAGGGATGCAGGATATCGTAATATCATCTATCGAATCTATTTCGCGGAGAAGATCTACATCCACGCGGAACATTCCTTTTACGTCGGCTTTGTAGATGATCTTACCTTCGGACGGATCTCCGCAGGATGCGTTTTCAAACGCAGTCATCTTTGCCATACGCAGCGCGCAGTCATCCTCGTGGATCTCGCCTGCGTTTTCTTCCCACACGAATATATGTTTTTTTCCTATATTCAGGAGTTCTTCAATATCATTTTCAGTAATTACGTGTCCACGCTTGAAAGCGGCACCCTTGAAGCCGTCGCGCATGGCAGTGATGTCATGACACAGGGTCATTCCGACCGCGTCTTCGACATTAATTTTTTTCATATCAATTCTCCAAATACGGTTTAGTCAGTCTTTTAAGAGCAGGATATCTTCTGGTGCTACATATACCCTTAATTTTGCCGCCCGGCTATTATACCATTCTTCTTTCGAAAGTTCTATACCGATCGGTACCGAAAGCGGATTCTTTTCATTCCTTATCATAATGGTAAAGGAAAACGGATTTTCGATCTCTTCTACAACATCATAAGTAAAGACGTTCTCACCTTCGCCTATATGCAGTGAGTGCATTCGCAGTCCGATTGCTTTTACTTCACCGGCGTCTTCCGGAATCTTAAGCTCAAGGTCCCAGTTCGGCACATATATGTTGTCCGGACCTTTTCTTTCGCATGCAGCTACATTTTTACAGCCTGTAAGTACGGCTCCGTTGGCGGTTAAAGGATCATCAAATATTTCATGAACGCTGCCTACTGTTTCAATATGTCCGTTATTCATAATCGCAATTGTATTCGCAAGGCGGTATACCTCATCTCTGTTATGAGAGACGATAAGGACCGTTTTGCCGAATTCTTTTATCGTATCCCTGATTTCCTGCTCAAGCTGGAATTTCAGATAGCTGTCCAGGGCGGAGAAGGGCTCGTCAAGCATGAGAATGTCGGGCTCATTGACAAGTATACGGGCCAGGGCAGCTCTTTGCTGCTGACCACCGGAAAGCTGAGCGGGCTTTTTATCTTCAAGACCTGACAGATGCGTTCTTTCGATCATTTCGGAAACTATTTTCTGTCGGTCAGCTTTGTTCATTTTATTACGAATTCCGCATGCGATATTCTGGGCTACAGTCATGTTAGGAAAAAGAGCATATTGCTGAAAAAGATAGCCTGTCTTACGTTTTTGCGGCGGAAGGTTTATGTGCTTTTCGGAATCGAAGAGTACTTTACCGTCAAGAACTATCAGTCCTTTGTCAGGTTTTTCGACTCCGGCTATGCATTTAAGGGTCATGGACTTGCCGCAGCCGGATGCGCCAAGAAGAGCAAGAGCCTCGTCGGCTGCTTCAAATTGCACCTTAAGCCTGAATTTTCCAAGGGTCTTCTCAATATCAACATAAAGCATTTTCAGACCCTCCTTTTAGCAGATTCCCTGCTTTCAAGCATGTTTACAGCAAGAAGAACTATCGCAGAGATCGCAACGTTTACAAGCACCCATTTTATGGCTGTTGCGTCATCGTTCCCTTTCCACAGCTGATATACAGTAGTTGAGATGGTAGCCGTTTTTCCGGGAGTATATCCGGCGATCATGTTAGTTGCACCATATTCGCCAAGTGCTCTTGCAAAGGCAAGAACAGTACCTGCAATTATTCCCTGTTTGCAGTAGGGCATACGTACGCGCCAGAAAATATATGTATTGCTAAGGCCGAGGGTCTGGCCTGAATATGCAAGGGTAGAGTCAAAGGATTCAAACGCGCCTCGGGCGGTTCTGTACATGAGTGGGAAGATGATGACGGTGGTGGCGAATATGGCCGAATACCATGTCATCGTGAGCTTCACCCCGAGTACTTCAACAAAAAATGCTCCGATGACCCTTTTAGGTCCAAGAAGTCTTAATAAAAGATAACCGACTACTGTCGGAGGCAATACAAGAGGCATGGTAAGTATGACGTCGAGTATGCCTTTTATTGCACGTGGCAGTCTTGCCAGGTAATAGGCGGCAAAAATGCCTACAAAGAATATTATGATCGTGCTGATCCCTGCTATACGCAGTGAGTTTAACAGCGGATACCAGTCCAAAACGGAACACCTGCTTTCGGGTTGTTAATGCAGGCCCCGGATATGACTTATTCGGAAATATCCGGGGCATGACAGTTTAATATATGGATTTTTGATTGTTGATAATTATCCTAACGGTGTGAAACCAACTTCAGCAAAGATAGCATCACAGTCATCTGTGGTGAGATACTGAAGGAATGCTTTGGCAGCGGTCTCATTATCTGTTGTATTCATTACAGCAGCAGGATAAATGACCTGTCCGCACATTTCAGCAGTAGCTGTATCTACAGGTGTAAGGCCTGCTGAGAAAGCGTCTGTCTGGTAGATGACGCCGGCATTGACAGTTGCTTCAGTAATGTAAGAAGTAACTGCTTTAACGTCATCACCAAGAGTGATGTTTCCTGAGTTAAGGAGAGCTTCTTTGTCAAGACCGTAGAAAGCAAGGATCTTGTCTGTATACTGGCCTACCGGAACATCGGCTCCGCCCATTGCAAAGAGGAATTCTCCGCCTGCCTGAAGAGCAGCAGCGAGGTCGTCGAAGGAATTGATGTTTGCGGCATTGCCTTCCGGAACACAAAGAGCAACTTTGTTTTCAAGAAGGTTGAGACGTGTGCCCTGAAGAACGATATCAAGGCCTTCTTCGTTTCCGCCTTCAGCATCTTTTGCAGCGTCGATCTGGTTCATCTGTTTCTGACCTGCAGAGATGAAGAGATCACAGTCAGCGCCTTCTTTGATCTGCTTTACAAGGTCGCCTGAAGAACCGAAGGAAGGTGTGATCGTTACATCAGGTGCAACTTCCTTGTAGTTCTCTATGATCTTGTTAAGAGTTTCAGTCATGGAAGCGGCAGCAAATACGATAACTTCGCCTTCGCCGTAATCGATTTCGGGCTCGATCGGTGAGAAGCCTACTGCCTTGAATACTTCATCGCAGTCTGCAGAAGTAAGATAATCAAGGAATGCCTGAGCCTCTTCCTGAACATCGGTCGTATTCATAAGGGCAGCCGGATAGATGACCTGTCCGCACATTTCAGCAGTAGCTGTATCTACAGGTGTAAGGCCTGCTGAGAAAGCGTCTGTCTGGTAGATAACG
>CADBMM010000277.1 GCA_902795795.1 uncultured Lachnospiraceae bacterium
GAGATCTTCATATTCATCCATTATTTTTGATATTTTATTTCGAAATATGTTGCCGGCGGGCGTAAGAGAGACGGACTGGGTGGTGCGTGAGAACAGCTGCACGCCAAGTTCTGCTTCAAGCGCGTGGATATGCCTGCTTAATGAAGACTCAGTCATGAAAAGACTTTCAGCCGCGGAAGTATAATTCAAGTGATCTGCAAGTACTAGAAACTGCTGGAAATATTCTGTCGAAGCCATGTCAACCTCAATGTCGGTATTTGGTGAAAGCACAAAGCTTAATGCACTTTCCGCATTAAGCTTTAATTTTCAGAACTTCACTAACTCGTATTTTATAAGTATAATGACGATAAGTCAAATAATTTGGCGTCACTGCGGAAAACTGCGGTATAACGGATGGACATTTTTCGACACTGTTATCCATGGATTAATGCAGATGCGCAAATACTTAAAAGATGGGGTATTATATATGGCAATCGTAAAATCTTATACCAATACTCTTGGCGGACCGGCCGAGGTACAGGTCGAAGACGGACGCATCAGACGTATAAGGCCTATTACCCTGTGCGACGAAGATCCTAAAGGATGGGTCATCAAAGCCAGAGGAAAAGAATTTACTCCGCCCAGAAAAGTCACCATGACAGCATCCGGACTTCAGGATAAGGATAAGTGTTATGCATATGACAGGCTGCTTTATCCGCTGATCCGTGAAGATTTCGTGGAAACTCCGGACGGAAAGAACAGAAATACCGAAAACCGCGGCAAATCAGGATACAGACGCGCTACATGGGATGAGGCCCTTGGCCTTGTCGCAAGAGAAATAAAGCGTATCCAGACTACATACGGAAAAGAAGCCGTAACGGCCTGCACGGGATCTCATCATTCATGGGGCCTTGTCGGTTATAAACTTTCAGCGTTTAAACGTTTCTTCAACCTTTTAGGTTATACCCAGGTACTGGACAACCCGGATTCATGGGAAGGATTCCACTGGGGAGCGGCGCACGTTTACGGACATTACTGGAGACTTGGATGTCCGGAACCGTTCGATCTTCTCGAGGACTGCCTGCTTAACACTGATACACTTGTATTCTGGGCTCATGACCCGGATTCGACCCACAGCTGCTACTCAGCTAACGAAGGAAACATCTGGAGAAAATGGTTCAAGGATCTTGGAATCTCCGTTATCTATGTCGATCCGTTCGTTAACTTTACAGCTGTAAAGCAGGGCGATAAATATATCACTCCGCGTCCGGGTACAGATGCTGCCGTACTTGAAGCTATCGCTTATGTATGGCTTACCGAAGATACATATGATCATGAGTATATCAAACAGCATGGCCACCGCTTTGAAGAGTGGGCTGACCATATTCTCGGAAGAGGCACAGGAGTGCATTCTATCAAGAGAACTCCGAAATGGGCCGAGGAGATATCAGGTGTAAGAGCTCCTGTCATCAAGGCACTTGCACGCCGCTGGGCATCCACAAATACGATGGGCGGCTCAGGCGTACGTGTCGGCTGGGGCGGCGCATGCCGTACAGATAACGGAACAGATTATTCCAGGATCATGGTCCAGCTTTTCGCAATGCAGGGAATGGGCAAGCCGGGACGCAACATGTGGTCTGCAAACGCCGGCGGTCCGATGGATTACAATTTCTGGTTCGGCGGATATTCCGATCCCAGAAGCACCATCGCAAACCAGCCTATCGCAAATAAGACAGCAGTTAACTGTGTAGAACAGAAGATCTACAGACCGAATATTCCTGACGCAGTTCTTAACGGACACGATGAATGGGACGGCGACGGATTCTGTGGACAGAGCCTTGAACAGCAGTTCAACCATCACGTATATCCGCTTCCCGGATGTTCCAGAGTACATCTGCTTTACCGTTACGGCGGAAACTTCTTCGGAACCATGGTCGGAACTAACAAGTGGGTAGATATGTATCACAGCCCGGAACTTGAGTTCACGGTCAGCCAGGATATGCATCTGACACCCGAAGGAAAATTCTGCGATGTCATTCTTCCGGCATGCACGAACCTTGAGCGTACCGATATCGGTGAATTCTGCTCAAGCGGTAACTCGGGATATGCATCACACGGACAGACAGGCAATAACTGGCAGGTAATCGTATATCAGAAGAAGGCTATTGAGCCGCTTGGAGAATCCCAAAGCGACTACTGGATCTTCTCACAGCTCGCAGAGCGTCTTGGCTTTGGTGAAGACTATACCGAAGGCAGAGATGAGGAAGGCTGGGCAAAACGTTTCTGGGAATGCTCGGATCTTTCAAAGAGGATCGGCTGGGAAGAATTCAAGGAAAAAGGATATTATATCCCCGGCGTACCTGAGAACTGGGAAAGAAGATGGGGCTTCAGATGGTTTGCCGAAGGTACCGAGTGCAAGATGGTACGTGATGACTGCATGAAGGAAGGCAAGCTCGGAACAAGGACCGGTAAGATCGAATTCGTTTCCGAACTCCTTGAGGAGAAGGAACCGGACGATCCGGTACGCGGACCTATGGCATTCTATAAGCCGAGCCGTGAAGGACATGAGTCACCGCTGTATGATAAATACAAACTGCAGCTCATCTGCCCGCATCCGAGATTCGGTTTCCATACCCAGTATGACCAGCACTGCAAATGGTACTGGGAGGTTCCGGAGCACCGTCAGGTAGTGGATGGCAACCCATATGCGATCATACGTATACATCCGAACCGCGCAGCAGAAAGAGGTATCAAGGACCGCGATATCGTACGTGTATGGAACGACAGAGGAGAGATCCTTTGCATGGCAAAGATCACTAACAGACTTGAAGAGCATACTGTACATCTTTATGGATCATCAGGAATGTATGAGTCGATCATTCCGGGCGAAAAAGCGGCCGACAAGGGCGGATGCGCCAATGTGCTGACCTCACCGGATTTGATCGAAGGTGGACACATTCCCGGAATGACTCCCAACTCGACCCTTGTTGAAATGGAAGTCTACAAGGAGCCGCTTAAACCGGGCATGGTACTGTATGACCTGCTTGATAAAGCAAACGGAGGTGTCAAATAATGAAATATGGAATAGCTGTAAATACTGAGAATTGCATGGCCTGCTATAACTGTGTAATGGCCTGCAAGGACGAGCATTGCGGGTTTGCGACAGCTGTATCGGCGCCTCAGCCTCATGAAGGACAGTTCTGGGTAGGCATCCACAGCCGTGAACGCGGTGATGACAACAGAAAGATCAAAACGATAAATGTTCCTGTGATCTGCCAGAGCCTTGAAAACGAAGCCTTTGAAAAGGCTATCAGCGAAGGCACTATGGTAAAAAGAGAAGACGGTATCGTGTATATCTGTCCTGAAAGGGCGAAGGGACACAAGGAACTTCTGGATGCAAGTCCTGTTGGCGGTATCTTCTGGAATGAAGAGCTTAACATTCCGCAGAAGTGCACCATGTGCGCGCATCTTCTCGATGAAGGCTATAAGATGCCCAGATGCGTTGAAGCCTGCCCGAACGGAGCACTTTTCTTCGGCGATCTTGACGATCCGGAGAGCGAAGTAAGCAAGGTCATCGCGGCGAACAAGGTAACCCCGCTTCCGGGAACGGAAGGAATGAATTCAAACGTCGTATATCTGAACCTGCCGAAGTTCTTCCTTGCAGGAAGTGTATATCTTCCCGGAGACGAGACAGGTGAGGATCCTGCTGACAAAGCCGATGTCGTTCTTAAGAACAAGGCTACCGGAGAAACTGTCTGCGCAAAGACAAATTATTTCGGTGACTGGGATGTCGAAGGACTTGAAAAGGATCAGGAGTTCGAGATCACGATCAGCTTCCCGGGATACAAGACGGTCGTCCTTAACGCAAAGACGGATACCGATCATTATGTAGCTGAAGTGGTAATGGAAGAGGCGTGATATAATCAAAAACATTAACGGACTGCATGGCAGTGAAAGATTTCCTGCCGTGCGGGTCTGTTGAGAAGGCAAAACCCCGCACGATAATGCGGGTTTGCATAATAAGTAACCCGTCAACATATTAGTACTAATATTTTATTTGGAGGAAGAAAAAGATGAAAAGAAGGATTGCAGCTCTTGTATTGACAGGCGTAATGGCACTTTCACTTGCTGCAGCAACTCAGGTATCAGCAGCTGATGACGAAGTGTATGAGCTTTCACTGTCAACTCATGATCCGTCAACTTCAAACAAGACCATCTATTTCCAGAAGTGGGCAGATGAGATCAAGGAAGCTTCAGACGGACGTATCAACATCACGATCTATTCAGGCGGTTCACTTGCAGCCGGAACTGCAGCACTTGACGCTCTTCGTACACAGGTTTGCGATATCGCATGGATCTATCCGCAGTATTTCTCAGGTCAGTTCCCGCTCAGCGAAGTTATCAGCCAGCCTATCGGTGTAAGCTCAGTTCCGCAGGGCGTTCAGGTTCTCTATGATCTGTATGACAAGTATCCGGAACTTCAGGAAGAGGTTTCCGAGTTCGTTCCGCTTATGATCCACACAAACCCGACAAACAAGATCTGCTGCACGGAAGCTCATCCGGTATACAGCGTAGAAGATCTTAAGGGCCTTACATATCGTGCATCTGCAGGAACACCTTCAGACCTTCTCCTTGCATGGGGCGCTACACCGATCCAGATGGCACCTGGCGATATCTATCAGGCAGTTCAGAAGGGTACTGTAGACGGTTATGTATTTGACTGGTCAGGTATGGTAAGCTTCGGACTCCAGGAAGTTACAAAATACCTTGTAACATATCCGGTATACTGCGGACCTTA
>CADBMM010000278.1 GCA_902795795.1 uncultured Lachnospiraceae bacterium
AAGTCCCGAAGCTGTCTTACGACCTTCCTGCTCCATGATGTCCTGAATCTTCCTGACACCGTTTCCGTCAAGATACAACTCAAAGATCCTTTTAACGGTTTCTGCCTGTTCTTTGTTGATAACGAGCTTACCATCCACACGATCATATCCGAGGATATTACCATTACCGTAAAGAACACCGTTCTTAAAAGAGATCATCTGACCTGCTTTAACACGCTGGGAAATCTTTTTACTTTCATTCTGAGCCAGAGTAGCCATGATTGATAATCTAAGCTCTCCGTCTTCATCATTCAGCGTCCAGATATTGTCTTCTGTGAACCAAACCTCAACGCCATAAGTTTTGAGGATTCTTGTCTGCTGAAGAGTATCAACAATATTTCTGGCAAAACGCGAAACCTCTCTGGTTACTATAAGATCAAATCTTTTGTCTTTGGCATCCTCAAGCATCCGAAGGAAGGACTCTCTCTTATAAATAGATGTACCACTAATTCCTTCATCAATATACCTATCGACGAGTACCCACTCCGGATGCCGTCCAAGCAGCTCATCGTAATATTGCACCTGGTTCTCTAAGGACGAAATCTGTGCCTCGTGTTCTGTAGAGACACGGGCATATACAACGACTCTTCGTTTCATACGTTACCTCATGTCTTTCCAGATGCTATATACAGCTTAAGTATATAGCATCATTATATATCTACAGTCACTCTCTATCAATGTGAATATTATATTTTTTGGCAATGTATTGAAGTTCAATTTTCGTTATCATTCCATCATCACAAAGCTGCTTCATGATCTCAAAAGCAGCTAACGTAATAGCCATTTTTTCGGCATCAGGTGGAAATATTATCTCAGGCACTTCATTCATGTGTCATTTCCTCCCTGATCCTCAGCATCCCCCATTCCTTCAGTGACTTCCGGATCTTCCGCGCATTCAACTGTCGGCTTCTCCTCATTCTGGGGCAGAGTTTTTTCTTCCTTATAACAGAACTTACTCTTAGGAAGTCCTGCCTTTTCCCTAAGCTCATTGAACTCATCAATAGGAACAAGCTGGAACTTAGTATTCTTTCCGTTATAATCAGCAGAAATATACCACTTACCGCTTATCAGCTCCTTTGCAAGCTCGTACTTCATCTTGTATTCACTTGGCTGCGCAAACATATCAAGGAAACCAACAGTATTTTCATAGGTAGCGCAGACCTCCGGATCCTCCAGTAAATAAATGAGCAGATCTGCATAGATACAATGCTGACTTGCATAAAGAAGAAGCCTTTCAATATGCGTGTTATGATACATACCGTTCATGGCATACAGCATCAGCTTCTCCTGGTTTGTAAGATCTGTTGCAGCAATGATCTTATTAATGGAGATATACCTGTTCTTCAGGATCATGTCACGTGCTGCCTCCCACTCCTTTTTCTTGGTATCGTGTCCGGGCATTATCTTTCCGACCTTTTCCTCGATCTTCTTTGCTTCCGCATTATCCTTAATTCTCTTTTTAAAGAATCTTTCAGTTCCCACAGTCTTCATTACCTTAAGCAGATAATTTCTGAGAGTAAGGTCATGCCCCTGTTCAAAACTTTCTTCTTCCTTATCATCGGGAATCTCCTGATAAAACGAATCGAGTATTCCGCCATACTTGGCAACGCACTTCTCGATATCGCAATAATGAGTCGGATCTGTCAAATAAATCTCATCAAAGTCCCTCTCGACAGGTCCGATCTTGATACTGCTGGAAACAATGACCTTTCTGCTAAGATCCGCTTTCAATAATTCCGCTTTTGCTTCCTGAAGTTCTTTCTCCAGCACTTCAATACGCGCATTCTGTTCTGCAATAGTCTTTTCATAGCTATCTTTTAAAGTGGTCAGTTTTTCATTCCTGCTGACAAGTTCCTGCATCCTTTCATCTAATTTGCGGCTCTGTATCCGATCAAACCATTCCGGTATCACAATACCTCTCAGCTCATCGATATCCTTTGAAAGCGAACTCACATCGTATGTGATCAATCCGTCTTCGATAGAAAGATACGCCGGCTCATCCAATAACCATTTCCTCCTTCTCTGCAATGCGGACGAATTTGCTGCCTTCTCTTTCAATGCAGCATCCAATGATTCCATTTCTTCATTTCCTACGGCGATCAGATTGTAGACATCGCTGTAATCGATCGCCTGTTTAAATTTTTCAATATTCATAGGCTGTTTGTCCTCCTTTCTTGCCCTTCAACCGTTAAGTGGGACGAGGACACACCTAATCCGTGAAAATATGCAAAACTTTTTTATAATTTTTTCTGCAAAATAAAATATCGGGGCCGACATAAGAAAGAATCAAAATTCAATCCAATATCGGCCCCGAACATGCCTGTAACCCGCATTATTACTGGCTTTTCCGACACCGCATAATGTCAAAAAAAGCCCTTTTTTACATTGCATTTTTCAATTCGAAAAAATATCGGGGCCGAACATGCTTCAAACCCTTGAAAAAAGGGAATAGTTCGCCCCCGACAAAAAATTCACAAAACAACAAAAAAAGGATAACAGGATACGCCTAAAGTTGCAGGCAAACTTTACGCTGACCATATGCCCACGGCATCTGGAATAGGGCGATCCCTATAACCCCTGTTTAAAAAAATGACAAAAAAAGGGGGCGTCGTCACCTAGACGTCAACCCTCAATAGCACCTGACGTCTTCGCGACGTCGCGACTTATTTCATTCTATTCCATTTGAAACTAATATATTCTTATTGGATTCTTTACA
>CADBMM010000279.1 GCA_902795795.1 uncultured Lachnospiraceae bacterium
CCACCCAGCGGATCGCTCCGTCCTTTCGGATGATGCGGTACTCGGCATAATCCATCTGGTCCTCGCTCTCACCGATCTGCTCGATGATGGAGCCGGAAATGCGCTCGTAATCCTCCGGATGCACCATCCCGCGGAAGGTAAAACCGGTCAGCGCCTTAAACTCCTCCAAGTTCTCGCATCCGTAGATCGAAAACACAGATTTATTGGCATAGATCAGCTCCTCCGGCTCGGCAGCCCTGTAAATGAAGAAGCCGCCGGGCATGTGGCTCCCGATTTCATCAATAATGGAAAGAGTCAGTTCATTAAGTTCAAATGGTACGCGTGACATATATCTGCTTCCTTCCTGAAAATGAGTCAATATCCGAAAAGGCGATCTCTTCGTAAGCGCTAAAGTCCTTCGGCGCAGCATGCAGTGCAGTCCTTTGATGCCTCACTTATGAAAAATGTGAAAGACAGCTTCTGCACAAGCCGGACCGTCATGAAACAGACTGGTACTATCTTATCTTATTATTTTACAGCCATCGGGTATAAATATGCAATCGAAACATACTTCATTCGCTCATAAACCACCGAACCCCGGCCAAACGGCCGGGATCCGGAAAAACATAGAATTCTATCCTTCTTCACAAGCACGAAAAGCCGACCGCATGTATTCTCTTTCCTCTCTTCTGATACCGGCAGCCATCGCCTCCCGCTCCCAATGTCCTGCAATCGTTCTTCGGATCGAATCGATGATGGAAGCAGCCTCCTGCGCTCCCAGCCGGTAATAGTCAGCGGTTTCCTGTAAAAGATCCAGATCCATGGAAGCGTCCGAGTCGGATACATTGATCGCCAATCTGTCCTTATCCACAGACGGATTCAAATCATATGCAGGTGACAGCCTCCAGCCTTCCTTTGTAAGCAGCATGGCATGATTCCGGAAGTGGCAGTCGGTATTGCTTATACAGATGGTAAAGGCAACGCGCCGGAACAGCTCGTGAAGGTCCTCCTCCGGTGCACAAGACATTTCCGACAGGCACTCCGCCATATCCAGAAAGCCCTTCCCGCTCTGCGATGCGCTCTGATCGGATTCCCCAAGCGCAGTCATAAAGGACATGAAATGGATGCGGTCCTTCCCTGTTCTGTCAAACCTTCGCGTAAGGAAAGTATGCCTGCCCTCTGTAAGCTCCATGGTTTTTGAATCAGGAACCGTGAGCCCGCATAGCCTTGCCAACCTGTAAGAGACTTGTTCCCATGCACCGACATCCGTGAAGTCATGTCGCGAAGGAAATTTTGCAATCCAGAGGCTCCCGTCGATATCTGCGACACTCGCCTTCGGTCTGGCTCCTCCAAGCGAAGATCCCGGATCCAGCAGATCCCTGACCCACTTCTCCTGCATCAGTTCCTTCGGGTCCTCATACATGGCGGCCGCGTGCTCCAGCCTCCGGATATCCGTGATCTTCGGAATATCCTTGTGCTCCGAGACAAACGCCCCGTCGGGACTCTCTTTAAAACGCAGTCCTCCGAGTCTTCCGGCATCACTGATGCCAAGCAGAAAATCCTCAGGAAGCAATGTCCGCGCTTTTCTCTTTTCTTCCCGGGCTCTGTACTGCTCTTCCCTGAGCAAAAGTCCCCGCCCCCACCGGTCCGGCGAAGCATCCGAGAGAAAGCCAAAAACAGACATTTGGTCAAAAGCCCGATACTGCCGTCCCTCTGTCAGCATAAGCATCGGATCAATATTCAATCTGTGATCACGAATCCAGCCGGCATCATAGGAAAACGAAGCCGAGCTTCGGGAACGGTCAACGGCATAGACTCCGATCAGCGGTTCCGGCCGGATCCAGCCGGCATAAACATAAATCTCCTTCATGGCTGCTTATTCCGCCTCCGTCTGCCTTCAAGTTCCGCATCCTGCAGGGACCTGCCGAGTTCATCATAACGAGCAATCAGCGTCAGATCATCCTGGATTCCGATAGCCATCAGGATATTGGCATAGATCCCTATGGCAACTGTGGGTGAGCCCTTCTCAACTGCCCACACGGAAGTCTCACTCACCCCTGCCCGCTCAGCCACCAGCTTTACCGACAGCCTGCGGCGAAGCCTTGCTAGTCGAATTTGCTCTCCCAGTTGCTTTAATCGCCTGGAAGTACCAGGATATATCACCATTTTAGAACGTTTTTCTGTCATATGTTCCATAGTCCTGTATCTTTATTATAATTTATATTTTAGATGTTATCTTTATTATAATGAAGAATATGAGCAGTTACAACTACATATTTCCATTCAGATCAATCTGGCGTAAACGCTTCAAAGTCGGTACCCTTGTTTGAGGGTTATTAAATCTGAGATAATACGGATATCCCGGTTGTGCAAGTCGCGCAACACATCCAACTCAACAAATCCAACAAGGGAGGATATCAGGTATGAACTCGGTATTAATAACGAGGCAGGTCCATCTTCAGGAAGGAGCCTCGATGCTAAAAGCCTGCAGCGAGAGCGGTATGTCTGTCAAGGCATGGCTTCGCGAGAATGGCATTTCCAGAGATAAGTACTATTACTGGAAGCGAAAACTGAAGGACATCTGTCTGGATGAGCTCTGCCCGTCCTTCGTGGAGATAGCAGCTGTACCTGAGACCCCCGCGGAAATTCACCTTCCGTATAAGAATGAAACCTGTGC
>CADBMM010000280.1 GCA_902795795.1 uncultured Lachnospiraceae bacterium
AATATTGACCCCAAAGTGGTCATAAAAGCTTTTACAGGAGGCAGGAGGTGAAGCTTGCCAAATACAAAATACCCGTAATCCGTATGGCATGTCATGACAAGCGGACTCTTGCAGTATTGTTTGATCTTTAGGGCAAAACGGCGCGCCGAACCTTCAGTCTGCGCATGGATGATATCCGGCTTCCATTCTTCAAGCTCCTTCAGCAGCGGATCGTTAATCGCAAAGCTGATACGCATGTCCTGATAATAAAAAGCAGGAAATGAACGAATGAAATAATCGTCTCCATCCTTAAATGATTCATTCCTGTTTGAAAGGGAAAGAGTTTTTACCTCATGTCCCTGATGGCGAAGGCCTTTACTTAAAGCAAGTATAGAAGCCGTAACGCCCCCCATATTAAAAATATAGCAATCTGTTGCAATCAGAATCTTCATAACAACATCTCTTTTCCGAGTATGCGAAGGATCTTATATTAAGGCATTACTGCTTCCTTGTCTCCCCCGTAACCTTTATTATAACCAATTCTTCCTCTCTTGTGAAGACCGATAAATAATTTGACAAATCCGTTACATTTTTATGTCATTTTGTACACTCTTTTAGTGTCACCGGTGACATTACTCCTCTTACCGTCCCCGTTGGCACACTGTCACCCTTCGGCAAATTTTTTCAGCGCGTCTCCGCTAAGGCGGTAGACAGTCCATTCATCCATGGGTATTGCACCGATCGAGCGGTAAAGCGCGATGCTCGGGGCGTTCCAGTCAAGGCAGATCCACTCAAATCGGCCGTATCCGCGTTCAACGGCGATCTGCGCCAGCCGCCGCAAAAGGCCAATGCCGTACCCTTTGCCGCGGAATTCCGGTTTGACGAAAAGGTCCTCAAGATAGAGGCCGCAGCGGCCTGTAAAGGTCGAAAAGTTATGGAAAAACAGTGCAAAGCCTACGGTCTGCCCATCCCCTTCTGCAAGAAGGACCTCAGCTCCCTGTTTATCAAATATCCATTCTTTGAGCAGCTCCTCCGTTGCTTCGACCTGATCCGACAGCTTTTCATATTCGGCGATGCCGCGGATCAGTTCGAGAATGACCGCAACATCTTTCTCTTCCGCAAACCTCATGCTCATATTTTTCATTTCATTCACTTAACTATACCCTTTGAACCTTCCATCTGAAAACGTTTCTTTTGAGAAACGACGGGTGATCCGGCCATGCATTTGTTAAACACTCCTTGGGGAAACGCCGGCCGGTCCGGCCCTTCATTTACTAAACATTCCCCAGACGCACCCTGTTAAGGCTCCGCCCGGCGATATCCTGAAGCTGCTGCAGCACAGTAATATCAGTAGCCGGCGTCTGAAGTTTGTGCCTCGGAAAATATCTTGTAATATGCAGCGGTAGATCGGGACTGATCCCCGCTATCCAGGCTGCTTCACGCTCCATATCCCGGGGATCGTCGTTCATGCCCGGAACGATAAGCGTAGTCAGCTCAACATGACACTTTTTTGCGGCCGTCATGATAAAACTCTTTACCGTATCCAGGTCGCCGCCAAGATACTTGTATATTTCCGGCCGGAATCCCTTCAGATCGATATTCATGGCGTCGATATACGGAAGTATCTCCTCCAGCACCCATGGCTCCGCCATGCCGTTCGTGACCAGAACATTGCACATCCCGGCATCATGAACAAGCCTTGCGGTATCCCGGATATATTCATAAGCCGTCAGCGCTTCATTGTAAGTAAACGCCACGCCGATATTGCCCTGATCGCAAGCCTCTTTCGCCAGCTCGCACAGCTCTGCCGGAGATACATCGTACAGCCTTCGCATGTCTGCTTCGCCGGCGTCTGCGATCTCAAAATTCTGGCAGAACGGGCAGGCCATGTTGCAGCCAAAACTTCCCACGGAAAGGATCCTGCTGCCGGGTCTGAAGTAAGCAAGCGGTTTCTTTTCGATCGGATCCAGCGCAATGGATGTAAGCTTTCCATAGCTCGAACAGACCACCGTGCCGCCGTCATTTTTTCTTGCCCTGCATCTTCCATAAGCGCCTTCCGGCAGCCGGCAGTGATGCGGGCAGACCTGGCAGATCGCTTCATTCATGGCGGATCACCTCGAACCGATACATCTGAACACCCGCCTCATTTTCGCCGATCCCGGCTTTCCTCTTTGCGATATAGACCTGGTATTCTACCGTATCCACGCCTTCAAGATCCGGCAGGAGCAGGCCCCTGCGGAATCCTTTCTCAACAATCACGCCGTATCTTTTTACATCCAGTTCATCATAAGATGAGACCGGCTCTGCTTTTCCAAGTACATCCACGCTGATCGTTAGATGTTCGAGCTCCGGCACGGTTATCGCAGGGAACCGCGGATCACGGGTCGAGGCCGATATCGCGTTGCTGATTATCTCCTCAGCAAGGGTATCCCTTGTAGGCGCGATAGTTCCGATGCATCCTCTAAGATCTCCGTCTTCATGGATAGATACGAACGCTCCGGCACGGTCATTACGCATTTCATCTGTCAGTTCTTCATCTGAAGGCTGATAGACCTTCCCGTCTCTTATATATAAATCGATTGTGTTTTTTGCCAGCTGAACATAAGGATCCATCATTTCTCTCCTTTCGGATGATATATGCAGAAGCCGTAGCCCACGCCGAAAGTCGCTTCGTGAGACAGCTTCGTTGTCTCAACTTCCATGCCGCAAAACGCGCCGCCCATGATCGTAAACGACCGGTGTCCGCATTCCATGCTGCGATCCAGCAGTTCCTCATCGAACCCTGTAAGCTCATCAAATGCGCCGCGTCCCATGACATCCATGATCTTTTCATCGTAGATGGGGCCATCCGGGCGGTATCCGTACGGCCCGTCTTTTTTCTGGCAGTGGCTCAGATCTCCGCTTGCAATAAACACACAATTTCTTCCACTTGCATCGACCGCCTTCCGGATCATCTGCCCGAACCGCCAGTGATCTGTTAATGACAGGCCGGAAAGGCCGATCCTTACCAGTTTATAATCGCTATATAATTTATTTATAAAGTAAAGCGGCACCATCGTCCCATGATCCAGAGAGGGATCTCTCTCGCCAATCATACCTGCAGGAAACCCGCATTTATCCGCCTCGGCGGCAATGGCCTGCGCCAGTTCTTCATCATAGTTCACTTCAAACCGCACATCCGCAGCACGGAACTGCGCAAAGCTTCCCACCGCTCCTTTTCCGGGCGAAATATGAAAATAATCCCTGTACATCACGGAATGCGGAGACGTCAGAATGATCGTCTCCGGCTCAAGCCTCGCGATATCCTCTGCGACTGCTTTAAATGAATCGAGCGCCGCCTGTATCTTTTTTTCCTCTCCTCTTCCGATCTCGGGCACCGCGATCGGCGGATGTGGAACCATATATCCTGCAGTAAACATATCTTAACCCCAGCCTTTCATACTCAAAACCTTCCGGTACGCATTTTCAGCCGCGCCCGGTCATCTTCAAAGAGTGCCTCCGCGGTTCGCTCTTCATTTTTTCAACTTGAACATTTTCTTCGGGATGTGGCAATATCCTCCGGGGTTTTTATCCAGATATTTCTGATGATATTCTTCCGCCGTGAAGAAATTCCTGATAGGTTCCAGTTCGACGGCAAGTTTCTGCCCGGCTTTTTCTTCCTCGGAATTATACACCGCCTGCGCTTCGGAAAGCTGGTCGTCATCCATATAGTAGATCCCTGTCCGGTATTGGATCCCCTGGTCATGTCCCTGCTTATTTACTGAGAGCGGATCGATCACCATAAAATAATAATTCAGCAAGTCAGTCAATGTGATCCTGCTTTCGTCATAGGTCACTTTTACTGTCTCAGCGTGGCCGCTGTTTTCGCATACTTCCTGATAGCTCGGCGCCTGATCAGGTCCGTTTGCGTAGCCGACTTCAGTTGCGACCACTCCCTCAAACTGACGGAGATACTTCTCAACACCCCAAAAGCATCCTCCAGCAAGATATATCGTTTTCATGTTTACCTCCTTCAAAGCAGAAATCTATAATATCAATTCCATCTTCTCATTATGTAAATTCTCGCTGCCTTAAAGTATCTTCATCGGTTTCCATTTCAGGAAATCCCCGGATACCAGGTGATACTCCCGTCCGCGGTATTCCCCGTGGATACTGTCATAAAACCGGCTCTCTCCATGGCAATGCGCATATATCACGTGCTCCGCACCGTATTCTTCCGCCATATCGGTAAAAGCGCTTCGCTCCTCCAGAACATTGGTCGGCGGGTAATGCAGAAACATTATAAACTTCCGGTATCCGTCCGCCTTTGCCAGCTCAAAAGACTTGCGCAGGCGCTGAACTTCCCTCTCCACCAGCTTTTTTGCATGCTCTTCCGCCTCTTCATCCCAGCCCATTATCCGGCCGCGCATGTCAAGATAAAAAGGCCCTTCAAAGGTAAATCCCTTGGTTGCGACAAGTGCATAGTCCTGATATGTTTCGTAGCTGTCCTGCAGAAACGTAAGACGCGGCTTATACAAGTCGTTCAGCTGCTGCGTCTTCTTCGCGTCCCAGAACATATCGTGATTGCCCCTTGTCAGGATCTTCCTGCCCGGCAGATCGCAGATATACTGCAGATCCTGCTCGCATTCCGCCAGGTTTTTCCCCCAGCTGTGATCACCGACCAGGACAAGTGTATCTTCATCCGCCACCGTTTTATCACAGTTCTTACGGAACTTCTCTTCATGTTTTTTCCAGATCCGGTCGTGCAGCTGCCCAGGCGCCCTGAGAACAGACTGGTAATGCAGATGCAGATCTCCGATTGCGTAAAGGCTCATTACAATTTCTTTCTCATTTTACATGTAAATTTAAATTTTCAAGATAATTGTCTACTTTAATGTTGCGCGTGCGTTTCAGCCGAGGATTTGTAATATACGGTGACAGCTCTGCTGCGTTTTCTTTTATGTTTTCAAGTATTTCTCCCATCAAAAATTACCTCTTGAATATTTTTGTATGCTACTCCGGAAAACAGTGCGTCGATCTGATCTGTCAGATCCAATTCCATTGCGATCTTTATGAGAGATTTTAATGATATCTGTCCAGTCTGTTCGAATTTTTTTATAGTCCCATA
>CADBMM010000281.1 GCA_902795795.1 uncultured Lachnospiraceae bacterium
ATGGCTGTTCACCTTCCGCTTTCGGTAGAAGCGCAGTCAGAGTGCAGATTTATGCTTCTGTCACCGAACAACCTTCTGAAGCCTTCAGACGGCGGCCCGGTTGCTGTTCCTACGCAGGATATGGTACTTGGTATTTATTACCTTACCCTTAAGAAGGACGGAGAAAAAGGCGAGGGAAGCTGCTTCAAGGATATAAATGAAGCGATCCTTGCATATGAAAACGGATATATCACTCTTCAGTCGAAGATCAAAGTACGTTTCATGAGAACCGATGAGAACGGAAACGAGATAACACAGATGGTCGACTGCACACTCGGAAGACTTCTCTTTAATGAGATCATTCCTCAGGACCTCGGATATGTAGACCGTACGATCCCGGGAAATGAAGTGATTCCGGAAATAGATTTCCTTGTAAAGAAGAAACAGCTTAAACAGATCCTTGAAAAAGTCATAGATGTACATGGAGCAACAGTAATGGCAGAAGTACTTGATTCCATTAAATCAATGGGATACAAGTATTCAACACGTGCGGCCATGACTGTATCGATCTCTGATATGACGGTGCCTGCTCAGAAGGCCGAACTCCTTGCAGAGGCTCAGGAAAACATCGAAAAGATCACAAGGAACTACAGACGTGGTCTTATGACGGACGAGGAACGATACAAGGAAGTTATCGATATGTGGAAGGAGACCGACGACAGGCTCACAAAAGCCCTGTTAGACGGACTCGATAATTACAACAGCATATACATGATGTCCGACTCCGGTGCCCGTGGTTCCGAAAAGCAGATCAAACAGCTTGCCGGCATGCGAGGACTGATGGCAGATACGACCGGACACACGATCGAGTTGCCGATCAAGTCGAACTTCCGTGAAGGTCTTGACGTTCTGGAATACTTCATGTCAGCTCACGGAGCCCGTAAAGGTCTTTCCGATACAGCTCTTCGTACAGCAGACTCGGGTTACCTTACCAGACGAATGGTCGACGTATCACAGGAACTTATCATCCGCGAGAAAGATTGTATCGCTGAAGGCGAGGAGATCCCCGGAATGTGGGTTCATTCCTTCATGGAAGGAAAAGAAGAGATCGAATCGTTAAGAGAACGTCTTATCGGAAGATTCTCATGCTACGATATCTTCGATGCGAACGACAATATTATCGTTAAAGCCGACAACATGATCACGCCTTCCATGGCGACCAGGATCGTTAATGAAGGACATTATGCAGACGGCAGAAAATGCGACAGCGTTAAGATCCGTACGATCCTTACCTGCCGCTCACATATCGGCATCTGTGCGAAGTGCTACGGCGCGAACATGGCGACAGGCACGCTTGTTCAGGTCGGTGAAGCTGTCGGTATTATTGCCGCACAGTCTATCGGTGAACCTGGTACACAGCTTACGATGAGAACCTTCCATACCGGCGGTGTTGCCGGCGGCGATATCACACAGGGTCTTCCACGTGTCGAGGAGCTTTTTGAAGCACGTAAGCCCAAAGGTCTTGCTATTATTACCGATATCAAGGGTATCGCAACTATAAAGGATAACAAGAAAAAACGCGAAGTCGAAGTCAGAGACAACGAGGAAGGAAATGCGAAGACATACCTTATTCCTTACGGCTCACGTCTCAGAATACAGGACGGCGAAGAACTCGAAGCCGGCGACGCGCTTACAGAAGGTTCAGTGAACCCGCATGATATCCTCAGGATCAAGGGCGTTGATTCCGTTCAGGATTATATGCTCCGCGAGGTACAGAGGGTTTACAGACTTCAGGGTGTTGATATCGCTGATAAGCATATCGAAGTCATCGTACGTCAGATGATGAAGAAAGTCCGCGTAGAAGAAGGCGAAGATACCGGATATCTCCCGGGCACACTTGTTGATTATCTTGATTTCGAAGATGTCAATAAGCAGATGGAGACCGAAGGAAAAGAGCCTGCGAAAGGCACCAGGATACTTATGGGTATTACCAAAGCCTCACTTGCTACCGATTCCTTCCTGTCAGCAGCTTCTTTCCAGGAGACCACAAAGGTACTCACTGAGGCAGCGATCAAGGGTAAGGTCGATCGCCTTATCGGACTTAAGGAAAATGTCATAATCGGTAAGCTGATCCCTGCCGGAACAGGTATGAAGTATTATAATTCCATTACTGTGGATACCGGCAGCAAGGCAGAAGAGCCGGCCGCAGAAGACGAGGAGGAAATACTCGTTGAAGGTGTCGATGTTGAAATAATCGATAACGAAGACGCCTGGACAGAAGATGACACTGAAGAAAGCGTAACGGAAGAGGCAGAAGAAGTAACTGCCGATGAAGAGTAAATAACTGCTCTTAAGAGAGAAACAGACAAGGCCATCGCCGGATCTGCCAAAGGAGCGACACATGGACAGAAATGATCTTAACAGGGAAGATAATGCCCGGAAAAAAGCGATCTTGATCCATTATGCAGTCGTGATCCTTGTGACAGTCGCTGCAATGGCCTTGTCCTTTGGAGCCTGGAGCATCTTCGGTCACGGGCATGGAAGAGTAAAGCATGAAGTATCATCCGAGACGGTCAGTATCGTCGCTGATATCCCCGAGGAGATCGAGGAATATGAGACTGAAGAGAACCAGACTGAAGAAACGGCCGACTCATCCGGAGTCATAAGACAGGAATCGGCCTCAGATGCGGTAACGAAGCCCACTGAAGAGGACGGTTCAGGTACGGCGGGTATCATGGTGGTCGCAGACGGAAGGACGTCCAGCAGCGGTCTTATAGGATGGCAGACATCTTCCGACGGACGAAAATGGTATGAGGTGAGCAAAGGCGCCTGCTACTATAACGGATTCAGAAATATTGGCGACAAGGTATATTATTTTGATCCGGAAGGCTATGCGGTAGTCAGCAGGTGGTACGCTGTCAAATATCAGACGGGATGCTATTTTGACGAAACCGGTGCATATGTTGCAGATAAAGATAATTCAAAACTTATAGCCCTTACATTTGACGGAGGGCCCGGAGAATATACCAGCAATATCCTGGACCTTCTGCTGCAGTACGAAGCAAAGGCAACATTTTTTGTTTCCGGAATGTCTGCAGAACAGGCATACGGTCCGAATATCAGCCGTATGGCGGCAGAAGGGCATCTGATAGGGAGCATAAGCTACAGCAACCAGGACCTTTCGACTGCTTCGCTCGATTATATCAAAGAGCAGTATGACAGAACGGATGCCATCATCGCACTTTATAACAACGGAGTCGGGGCGTCTCTGGTACGTTTCCCAGAAGGCATCTATACACCGGTAATGGCACAGGTCACGAACCGCCCGAATATCATGTGGGATCTGGAGAGCCACGACCGGGAGACAATATACGGACATGAAGTCGCCATGTTTATTATTGATGATATGCATGAGGGTGCGATCGTACGTCTGCATGATACTCAGGCGTCTGCGTTTGAAGGACTTTCGGAGGCGCTGCCTGCGCTTAAAAGCGAGGGATATGAATTTGTAACTGTTGAACAGATGGCTGCGTCCAGAGGCTATAAGCTGGAGAATGGAGTCACCTATTTAGGATTCACCCAGAACCGGGTGAGTTCGGGAACGGTCAATGACCGGTAAGGATCAGACATGGATGAAGTAAGAGTACCGATGTATCTTGTATCGGGATTTCTTGAAAGCGGAAAAACAACATTTCTGAAATTTACGATCTCGGAAGATTATTTCCAGATCGATGAACCGACCTTGCTCATAGTATGCGAGCAGGGACTTGAGGAATATGATGAAAAAGAGCTCCTTAAATATAAGACTGTGATGGCGGTCATAGAGGAGCAGGAGGATCTTACACCCCAGAAGCTCGTTGAGCTTGAAAGAAAATACAGACCCTCACGTGTTTTAGTTGAATACAATCCTTTCTGGAGCGTAGCCGCTTTTGAAGCGATGGAGATGCCGGAGGGCTGGGGGATCGTGCAGGAAATAGTCATGGTGGACGCCAGCTGTTTCCAGGTCTATATGCAGAATATGAAATCCCTTTTCGTGGAAATGGCCAGAAACGCCGATATGGTCACTTTCAACAGATGCACAACTGATCTTCCTCTTGCAAATTTCAGGAGAAGTATAAAGGTCGTCAATCCGGGCTGTGAGATCCTTTTTGAAGATAACGATCATGAGCTTACAGATGTACTGGAAGACGGTGTGCCCTATGACTTAAACGCGGACGTTATAAATATCGAGGATGTAGATTACGGCATATTTTACGTTGACGCCGAAGAACGAAAAGACAGATATAACGGACGTACGGTCTCCTTTAAAGGAAGAGTCATGAAGAGCAAAAAGGCGGATGCGGATTTCTTCGTAGCAGGCAGAAAGGCAATGACCTGCTGTGCCGATGACATGGCTTTTATAGGATATATCTGCAAATATAAGGATGCGCCTAAACTGAAGAACGGAGACTGGGTACAGGTCGAGGCTAAGATAAAGTATAAAACCCTTAAGATGTATCAGGGTGAAGGACCGGTATTCTATGTAACTAAAATTGAGAGCGCTGAAGCGCCGGAGCATGAGCTGGTGTATTTTACCTGAGGAACAAAAAATGTATCTGATCGTGGGGCTCGGCAATCCCGAGCGGAAATATGAAAATACAAAACACAACTGCGGCTTTGACGCCGCAGAGCGGCTCATAAAAAAGTATGATATTCCATCTTCAGGGATATCCATGAAGGGAGTATACGGAAAAACAGTGATCGGCGGCGAAAAAGTCATGGTCATGAAGCCGCTGACCTATATGAATCTTAGCGGTCAGGCCGTCCGGGCATATGTGGACTATTATAAGCTCGATCCTGCGAAAGACCTTGTCGTTATATACGATGATATAGATCTTGAATGCGGGCAGATCCGCATAAGGAAGCAGGGCAGTGCCGGAAGCCATAACGGAATGAAAAGTATAGTTGAGTGCCTCGGCACACAGAAATTCAGCCGCATAAGGATAGGCATAGGTCCGAAAGAACCAAAGTGGGATCTGGCGGATTTCGTGCTTTCGCCATTTCCTAAAGATAAAAGAGCGCTCGTGGATGAAGCACTTGACGAGATCGTGCCCGTGACCGAAATGATCGTAGCCGGCGAGATCGACCGTGCGATGGAAAAATACAATAAAAAAGCATCGCCTGTCGAATGAGGTATTCCAACGCTTCCGAAATAACGGAAGCGATACTTGTATCTGCTTATGAACAATGCGCTGATCCAGGGCGTCAGGGCTTTGGAGTTTCATGACGAACTGGCAAAAAAACTGAATAATAACAGGGGCGTTATACATATAACCGGCTGTCTTGAATCACAGAAGATGAATCTGGCTGCGGGTATCTCCGAAGGAAAGAGAAATACGCTGATCATAAGTCCGACAGAGCTGAAGGCAAAGGCTCTTTACGAGGATATGAAGCTATATGATCCGGACGTATTCTATTACCCCGCCAGGGACATGATCTTTTATCATGTGGATGCCGCGGGAAATCTGCTGACCAGGGAAAGACTGGCGGTAATAAGAGCCCTGACTGAGCGGAAGAATGTCACCGTTGTCACCTGCGTAAGGGGGTGCATGGACAGACTTCTGCCTTTTGGCGTGTACGGAAATAATACGATTTTGCTTGGAGTCGGTGAAGAACTTGATCTGGCAGCTTTTTCAAAGAAGCTGGTATCTCTGGGCTACGAGCGATGCGGCGCTGCTGAAAGTTCGGGACAGTTCGCCGTGCGCGGCGGTATTATTGATATTTATGATCCTACAGCAGAAAACCCCGTCCGTATTGAGCTCTGGGGCGACGAGATCGACTCTATAAGGAGTTTTGACGCAGAGACCCAAAGATCTATAGAGAATCTGGAAGAAACCGTTATATTCCCCGCTACGGAGGAGATGGGGGCAGAAGAAAAAAACTTCGTATTGCGGCTTGATTCTTTTTTCTTCGATTACTTTAACGAAGACAGCCTTATATTTCTGGACGAACCCATAGCGATCGGTGAAGCGGCAAATGCCATTTTCACTGAATACAGCGACGCAATGCTCCACAGAAAAGAACAGGGTAAGACAGAAGAAGGCGATGATGACAGACTGATCGATCCGACATCCCTGTTCACGAAGCTGAACAAACGTAACTGCATAGCCTTATCATTGCTGGATTCCAAACCGCAGATGCTTAATGTCAGCAAGTCATATAAGGTATGGGTCAAATCTGTAAATTCATATAACAATCAGTTCAAACTGCTGGTGGAAGACCTGAAAAAATGGAAAAAGGCAGGATACAGGACGATCATTTTATCCCCGTCCAGAGTCAGAGGAAGGCGTCTGGCCGATGAGCTGATGTCGGAGGATATAAATGCCTTTTATTCCGACACGGACGACAGGGATCTTCAGCCGGGTGAGATCATGGTGCTTTACGGCTCCGCTGCAAAAGGCTTTGAATATTCCCTGGAAAAGTGCGCCGTAATAACCGAAAGCGATATATTCGGCAGCGTAAAGAAAAAACGTGTCAGGAAAAGCTATAAAGGTGAAAGCATATCGAGTTTTTCAGAGCTTTCGATCGGCGATTATGTTGTGCATGAAATGCACGGTCTTGGCATTTACCGGGGAATCGAACAGATAGACAGAGACGGCGTCTCAAGGGATTATATCAAGATCGAATATGCAAAGGGCAGCAGCCTTTATGTCCAGGCTTCCCAGCTGGATACATTGCAGAAATACGGAACAGGTGAGGAGCATAAGAATTTAAAGCTCCAGGTCCTTGGCGGAAAAGAGTGGAACAATACAAAGGAACGTGTCAGGAAGGCTGTAAAAGAGATAGCCGGAGAGCTGGTAAAGCTTTACGCCAGCCGCCAGGAAGCGAACGGCTTTGTATTTTCGGAAGATACGGTCTGGCAGAGGGAATTCGAGGAGATGTTCCCGTATGAAGAGACCGACGATCAGATAACGGCCATAGAACAGACCAAGGCTGATATGCAGAGCACGAAGATCATGGACAGGCTTATCTGCGGCGACGTAGGCTACGGTAAGACAGAAGTGGCGCTGCGCGCGGCGTTTAAGGCTGTGCAGGACAATAAACAGGTAGTGATGCTTGTGCCCACGACCATACTTGCCCAGCAGCATTATATGACCTTCCGGCAAAGACTTAAAGATTTTCCTGTAAATGTGGATCTGCTCTGCCGCTTCCGAACGCCCACGGAGCAGAAGAAGACCATTAAGGATCTGAAAAGCGGACAGTGCGATATAGTGATAGGTACTCACAAAGTGCTTAACAGCAGTATCGTATACAAGGATCTTGGGCTTCTTATAATCGATGAGGAGCAGAGATTCGGTGTAACTCATAAGGAAAAGATAAAACAGCTTAAGAACAGGATCGACGTGCTGACTCTCTCGGCTACGCCGATACCAAGGACGCTGCATATGAGTCTTGTCGGTATAAGGGACATGAGCCTTCTTCGCGAACCGCCTCTGGACCGCATGCCGATACAGACCTATGTATGCGAATATGATGAGGAGCTTGTTCGGGAGGCAATAAACCGCGAACTCGCCAGGAACGGGCAGGTATATTTCGTATCCAACAGGATAGCGGGAATAGCCGAGCTTACGAACAGGCTCAGAGATCTCGTCCCTGAAGCGGTGATAGAATATGCGCACGGGCGAATGAATGAGCGTGAACTCGAGGGCATAATGTACAGCTTCATAAACGGCGAGATAGACGTGCTTGTATCTACTACGATCATCGAGACCGGAATGGATATCTCCAATGTAAATACTATGATAATCCAGGATTCGGACAGGATGGGATTGTCGCAGCTTTATCAGCTGAGAGGCAGGATCGGGCGCGCGAACCGGACGGCCTATGCTTTCCTGATGTACAGGAAAAACAAGGTACTCAAGGAGGACGCTGCCAAAAGACTCCACGCGATCACCGAATTTTCAGATCTCGGAAGCGGAATAAAGATCGCCATGCGTGATCTGGAGATCAGGGGCGCAGGTAATCTTCTTGGAGCGGAACAGTCGGGTCACATGGAATCTGTAGGCTATGACCTTTATTGCAAAATGCTTAAGGAAGCAGTGCTTGAGGCAAAGGGCATAGAAGAGACTAAAGATTTCGAGACGCTTATCGAACTTCCTCTGGATGCTTTTATTCCGGGCAAATACATCCCGGATGAGAAGACAAAACTTGGCATATATAAGCGCATAGCTGCTGTTTCGGATAAAGAGGAAATGGAAGATATGACAGAAGAGCTGACAGATCGTTTCGGGGATCCGCCGAGAGCTGTCATGAATCTTCTCGCGATCGCATATCTGAAGGCCGCAGCGCGAAGGGTCTATATAAATGAGATAAAGCCTTCCGGAGATGAAATACGGTTCAATTTTGATGAGAGCGCCCGCCTTGCTTCGGAGAATATACCCGAGCTTATAAAAAAACATGAAGGCAGGCTGCATCTTGTAACGAGAGGAGGTCCGTATTTCCTGTATAAACCGGGAGCGGTGACAGACAGGAGAAAAGGCCTTATATATGAACTTCAAATGGTAGTAGACAGTTTTAATGAACTGCTGGCTCTTTAAAGAGCCGGCAGTTTTTTTTATATCGGATCAAGCCTGAAAACGTCAGGATATACAGATGGCGGGAGACTGCCGCGGTTACTGAAAAATAAAAGTTACCCGATGCTAATTTTCTTCTTGACAAATATATATTGCTGATATTATACTTGGCACAAGTTCAGAAGGAAACGCTGTGATCCATTTTAGGAATTACATGAAGACGGCCGCATCTGATTTTTTTTAAAAGGCATGTTAGATACAGCTAACCTGACTGAATATTTTTTTAGGTTAAAGTTAGACCAGGCTAATATCTACATTTGGGTTTCATGAAAGATCAACTGGCCGAAGTATTTATAAACAAACAGGATAAAGATGAAAATGACTGGTGCTAAAGAGAATTTTAAAAAA
>CADBMM010000282.1 GCA_902795795.1 uncultured Lachnospiraceae bacterium
AACTGCGATGATCAAAAGGGCTTGGGAATTCCCAACGAGCAAAAAGCGTCCATCCGGACACTGCTCGCCCAGTAGTGGGAAAAGGAAAAATCCTATAAAGAAGCAAAAATCTAACGAACTGTCGGGAATTGGCATCACGTCAAGATTGACTTTGTTGGCGATTGCCCATATAATGTATTTTGATGGATTATACGCATTTGAACTCAAAGATGAGGTGGCCATATGGAGTATTTATCCGTAAGACAAACAGCAGAAAAGTGGGGAATATCAACAAAAAGAATACAATTCATATGTAAGCAGGGGCGAATACCTGGAGCCTTTATTATCGGTAACTCCTGGGCAATACCTGCGGATGCGGAAAAGCCAAAAGACGAAAGAATCAAGAGCGGAAAGTACAAAAAGAACAGGTAAAAAACGAAGGTGTTTGGATAATGTGTAAAACAATCGGAGAAATGGAAAACAGCGTGATGTGTGGGGACTGCTTGCAATTGTTAGCGGATATTCCTGACGATTCCATCGATATGATTATTACTTCTCCTCCTTATGCTGATCAAATAAAAGATTATGGAGAAAAGGTTCGCAAGATAAAACCGGAACACTATGTTGAATGGTTCTTGCCAAGGGCTAAAGAGCTTTATCGTGTTCTTTCTTCAAATGGGAGCTTTATTCTTAATATTAGTGACAAACTTGACGGGAAGTTCCAGAGCCTGTATGTTTTTAAACTTGTCATTGCATTATGTGATGATATTGGGTTTCACCTTGTAAGAGATTACATTTGGTACAATCCCGCTACTCCACCAAATGTTTTTTCAAGAGGAACAATGGGACGCACCAAAAAATCTCACGAATACTGTTTTTGGTTTAGCAAAAGCGATCAGTGGACATTTAACATGGATCCCATTAGAAAACCATATAGCAAGGATATGCAAAAGTTCCTAAATGGAAAGGGAAAGGGAAACCGCGAAGACAACACTCGTCCAAGTAGGCATAATTTTGATTTAAGTCATGCGTGGACAAATCATGGAGGCTCGGATCCCGGAAGTGTTATTACCGTAGGGAATAATGCAAGTAACGATTATTTTCAGAAGCTCTGTCGTGAAATAGGTATTCGGCATCCAGCACGCTTCCCGCAACAGCTAATTGAGTTTTTCGTTCTTTCTGGTTCAAATGAGAAAGACCTAATTCTGGATCCATTTTCCGGATCAGGGACAACAGGAGTGGTCGCTCAAAAGCATAATCGCAAATGGATATGTATGGATATAAACCCTGATTACTGTGAGCTTTCAAAAAGATGGATTGCTGACGCAGCATCTTCACTTGAACGAAAAGGAATTGGCTGTGATGATTGAATTAGCACGGAAGAATTTCATCCTTAAACGCCAGGATGGTGCAGCTGGAATGATGGATCTTCCAAGAGGATGCGCCAAGCTTGTGTACGGCTCTCCTCCATATCCTAATGCTGAGAGGGATTATGGCGTTTGGAAGACATCAGAGTACATTGATAGAATTGCGCCATTTATTGATGGTGCATTAAACGTTCTTTCAGACGATGGATTTTTAGTAATCAATGTCAAGGCAAATAGGGAGAAGAAAACCGCAAAGACATCTCCCAAGAGATCATTGGTTGTCGAAAAACTTGCAATTGCCCTAGAAGAGAGATGGCATATGTCTTGCGTTGATATTGAGATCTGGGTCAAAGGAAACCCTGTACCAACTGGGCTCAGGTGTGCTTGCCAAGATGCATATGAGCAAAATCTGTGGTTCTCGGTTTCTCCTAAATGGGCCATTGATATTGATTCCATCCGTAGACCCTATGAATCTCATAGTCTTGAAACATATAGTGAGTATGAGTACAAGCCAAGAAGTAATGGTTTATCTTATGTTCGGAAGAATAAAACCATTACTCCGAACCCCCTTGGCGCATTGCCCACAAATATTATAACCGGTGGCGTTTCTGCAAAAAAAGGACGGCATCAGGCAATGCAACCTTTGTATCTACCGGAAAAATACATTAAAGCATGTACAAAACCCGGAGATTTAGTGGTTGATCCATGGGTCGGATCTGGAACCACAGGAATAGCAGCTCTCGAATTGGGTAGACGCTTTGTCGGTTTTGACATTTTCCAAGAATTCATTGACATTGCCCAGAACCAGTTGGAGCAAATAAAAGAGGAGGATGTAAATGGCTGAGTATGCAAAAAAGCTTCCGCAGTCGAAATTAAATGAGATGTTCATTGCGGATCTCGGCGATGCTTTTGTGGCTCGAACAGCTGAGACTTCAAAGCCATTACAGCTGCTTTTAGCACTTCCTTCGACGATACCGGCAAAAGTATATCTCTATAATTGTACTGGCCCAATGGGCGGAAGACCTGGTACTGAATATAAAATCCAGCTTATCATCGATAATCAACGTCCTGGGGAGCGAAAAACTCTTGACGATCCTGATGGTGGTTTTACTTTCGTTGTTGGGTATTCAAATCCACTTAACGATCCAAAATATGGGATTTATATTATTTGGGAGACCGGAAAGCATCGAGAGTTTGCCTATTCTGCAAATCTTCAGGTCAAACTAGAGTACATGTTGGACACTCTTGGCGCTCCAATTGTTTATCAAACAAAACGAAAAACAAAAGAAGTCCTCGTTATGGCCCAACGAAATCATTTAGTAGAAGCCCTTCAGGCGAGAATGGATGTCGACGCAGAGAAGATGACAGGAGCGTGGGAATATGTCTTTGACTGATTATGAGTTTAAAAGTTCATATAACAAGCTCGAAGATGATGTTTCTGCCGAGTTCTACATGCCCTGCATGAGAGAAGCATGTCGGTATGATAGGATTTCGGGCTATTTTGGATCCACTGTTTACTTGGTAGCGTGGGATGCTCTCAAGGCCTTTATCAGCAACGGAGGGAAAATGCGTATTATATGCTCTCCGTTTCTTTCCGACGATGATCAAGCTGCTATAAGGCAAGGGGTATTGGCAAAAGAAGAAGACGCGATAAAAGACTCAATGGTTGAAGAGGTAAATAATCTCATTACCGAGCCGCGCCTAAATAATCCTTCTAGACTCTTGGCGTGTCTTATTGCAGCTGGTGTCATTGAAATAAGAATTGCTGTTGTTAGAAATGGATCAGACTCAAAAATGCTGAAGCTATATCACGATAAGGCAGGGGTGTTTTTTGACCATGCTGGAAATCAGGTTGGTTTCCGAGGCTCTTTCAATGAGACTTTTAAGGGGTTGTCCAACGACGGAAATATTGAGTCTGCAGATGTATTTCAAAGCTGGGATGAGGGAAAAGAAAAAGAACGTGTGAAAGAAATATCCGAAACCTTCAATAGGATTTGGAATCGCGGATATCCTACAGTAACGCTATATGAATTACCAGAACAGGTTAAAGAACAGATCAGGCATGCTGCTTCCGGTTATAATTGGGAAGAACTCCTTGAAGAAGTTACCGTCCAAATTCACAAGGAAGAGAAATGGGCTCCCGAAAGGCGCAAACACACTTATCGTTTGATGAATCATCAAACAGAAGCGTTAAATAAATGGGAGAAACAGGGGTATCGAGCAGTTTATCAAGGTTGCACTGGTTGCGGGAAGACTATGATAGCAATCTCTGCAGCTCGCTATATGCTAGAACAAGGAAAGTGTGTTCTAATCCTGGTTCCAGCGAAGCTACTTCTCTATCATTGGCGTGATGAAATAATTGAGAAAATGTCTGATTACGACAGGAAGATTCTTCTCTGTGGAGATGGAAACAACAATTGGAGAAAGCCTGGTGTGTTATACAATTGGACTTCGCCAGATGAAAATCTTCATAAAGTAGTAATTGCAATGATGGATACTGCTGTAAAAGAAGAGTTTATATCATCGATCCATCAAGGAGAGCACTTAGTAATAATTGCAGACGAAGTTCATAACATGGGGGCACCACTAAAACAACGGTTTTTTAGCGTTGATTCTGGGCCAAGGCTTGGATTATCAGCCACTCCGGAAAGATATGGTGATCCTGAAGGCACAAAAGCCATCTTTAACTATTTTGGAGAACTGCTTCAGCCGCCATTTACTTTGCAGGATGCCATAAAGGGAAATGTACTGACTCCTTATTATTACTATCCCCAAAGTATCACGCTTACTGATGATGAACAGGAAGAATGGGATGATATTTCAAAAAAGATAGCAAAGCATTATGCCATCTCTTCTTCGAAGAATGGAGAACCTGACCCATTTATAGATATGATGCGCATTCAACGCGCAAGGATAATCAAAAAGGCCAAAAACAAAAAAGCTAAAGCCCTGGAGATAATTAAACAGTACTATAAGCCAAATCAAAAATGGTTAGTATATTGTGAAGACAAGGATCAGCTTAAAGAAATTAACCAGATGTTGTTAAGAAATGGTATTTCCTCCTATGTGTATTATGCCGAGATGGAAGGAGACAAGGATAGCACACTAGAGCATTTTAAAAACAATGGTGGTGTGTTGGTTTCGATAAAATGCTTAGATGAGGGCGTCGATATTCCCGCCACTACACATGCTTTGGTGCTTGCTTCATCAAAAAATCCTCGCGAATTTATCCAGCGTAGAGGAAGAATCTTAAGAAAGGCAGAAGGTAAAAATTTCTCTTTCTTGTATGATGTCATCGCAACACCAGCTAGTTCTTCTTCGATCCAGGATAAGAGCCTGAATATAGTTTATGGGGAATTATCCCGTGCAATTGAATTCGGAGAAGGTGCTCGAAACTCAGCGTCGTGTACAACGGACCTAAAGCTTATAGCTATTGAATATGGAATTGACTATAAGAAGTTTACAAGCGGAGGTTATGAAGATGAAGAATAGTCTAGATGAGTTGTTAGCTGTTCTTGAAGAGATTCGTAAAGAAAAGCACCCTGAGATACCTTCAAGTGTAATCAGAGATATTGCAGCTATCCAAAGAGATAATCAGGAAAGCTCTGCTGTTCGTCAGGGAAAGCTCAAAAACTACTTTAATCAGGTGACGGAAGGAATGGGGAAAGAATCATGAGGTTTCTTAAATTTGCGATTGAAAACTTTGGCCCGTACCTTGACCGGGAGGAACTCGATTTTACTGATCGAAACGGGGTCACGATCATCTGGGCTGACAATGGACGAGGGAAGACAACTATTATGAAGGCTTTCAATTTCCTCTTTTTTGGAAACATTGAGAGCCCTATGAGCGCACACGATGATTATTATAGTTATGTCAATACTAGAGGTTTTCGGAATGGGAAATACTCTTTCTACGCTGAACTAACTCTAACCGACGGAGATAATATATGTATTATCACTAGAAAATGTGTGCCCAAGCATGGCGTTGGAGTACCAACATGTAATGCAGATATGGTTGTCGAGTTGTTCGTAAATTCGAATGGGAATATTCTCCCAACTGATGCCGCAGACCGAATGGTTAGGACAATCATGCCAGAGGCTATTTCTCGCTTCTTCCTCTTCGATGCTGAGATGCTACAGGACTATTCTGTTCTTCTAAGGACGGATTCTGGTAGCGGTACAACAATTAAGGAAGCAATCGAAAAGATTCTTGGACTTCCGATTCTTACTAATGGCGCTTCGGATGCAAAGAAAATCCGTAGCGAATATGAGGAAGAAGAAAACACTGCAGAAAAACAGGACAAGCGAACAGCGGAACTGGGCGTTCAGAAAGGCAAGCGCCTTGAAGATAAGAAGCTTCAAGAGCAAGAACTTGAGAAGAAAAAGCAGCAGCAGAAAGATCTTCTTGCCGAGATGCATGGAATCGATGCCGAGATG
>CADBMM010000283.1 GCA_902795795.1 uncultured Lachnospiraceae bacterium
AATGACAAAGTCGGTGCTGAACTTTTAGTATCGAACAGGTAGAGGAAAAGACTCGTCCCGGCGATGCTCAGGAGGATCTTAAACGATTCTGATTTCTGTGAAATGTTTCGGCAAGAGGCTTATCCTGCGAGGAAAGCCAGGCGCCGATGATCATTAAGCACAGTGCTGCAATGAACAGAATACCAGGCATCTCACGGAAGATCAAAAGTGACAGAAAAGCTCCTATAAATGGAGCGACAGCATAGTAAGCGCTTGTTCTTGCAGCGCCAAGGAGCCTCTGGGCATAGACATAAAAATAAATGCTCAGCCCGTATGCTACAAAACCGATGAAAAGAGCGACGGGGATAGTCCAGAGATAGAGTATACGTTCTCCGCATATTAGACCGATCACAACAGAGCCTGTTCCGGAAAAGATACCTTTGACCATGACGATCTGAAGAGGATCTTTTGCGGAAAGCTTTCTGGTACAGTTATTTTCAAGTCCCCAGCAGACGCATGCCAGTAAGACAAAGAGGGAACCTGAATTGAACTGAAAACTCGCAATATCTTCCATGGACAGAAGGGCGCATGATGCCGTTACAAACAGGATCCCAAGCCATAGCCTTGAAGAAATCGCTTCTTTGAAGATCACCAGTGCAATGACAGCTGTAGCTACAATTTCAAAATTGTTGAGGAGGGATGCGTTTGCCGCGGTGGTCTTTTCAAGACCAAACAGCAGGCAGATCGGTGCGGCAATGTCAAGCAAGATCATTGCAATGGTATACGGAAACTCTTTTTTAGTCAGAGAGGCTTCATTTCCCGGGTGTCCGGAAATCCTTCGGATAAGGAAGATCGTTACCATTCCGAGACCGGCGCCAATATAAAGAAAGCCAGCCATCAGTGTAGAAGGCAAATACGAAAGAAGCAGCTTTGAAAACGGTGAGTTTAGGGCATATAGTGCAGCTGCAAGTATCGCGAGGAATATGCCGTGTCTGATGTTTGGCTTCAATATACCAGCTCCTGAACAAAATATTTGATAACGAACAAAATGTTTGATATTATCATAGAAGATAGTCTGCCAGGGGGCAAGAATCAGATACGCAGGGATGTTCGTTACTGAACAAAATGCGCAGTTTGTTCGGAGGGTGCCATGGATCGAAGACAGCAGAAAACACGAAATGCGATATTCCAGGCCTTTAACAGGCTTCTGGAAGAAAAACATTTCAATAATATTACTGTTCAGGAAATTCTTAATGAGGCAAATATCGGGAGAAGCACATTCTATTCTCACTTTGAGACCAAGGATGAATTGCTTAAAGAAATGTGTACTGATATTTTCGATCATGTTTTCTCCCATGAGCTGCACTCTGAGACTTCTCATGATTTCTCACTGTCTGATCATGGACTTCGGGAAAAGATCACTCATCTGCTGTACCATCTGAAAGACAATAAAGGAAATGTCCTGGGAGTACTGTCCGGGGAAAGCGGAGAGCTGTTCATGCGGTATTTCAAGGAATATCTGATCACGATGTTTGAACAGTATCCTGATTGTATAAAAAAAGAAGTTCCCAGAGAATTTGCCTTAAATCACCTTGTGGGCAGTCTTGCGGAGGCTGTTAAATGGTGGATAGAAAACAGAATGCAGATGCTGCCTGAAGAACTGGCAGATAATTACCTGAGATTGATAGGATATGGTATTGTGGAGGCGTCGCTATGATGAAAAAGAGATTATTGTTCATATCATTGATGAGCATCATGCTGCTGACGTTCGGTCAGGAATCGCGTGCAGAAACAGATGTAATACAAAGGCCGGAAGAAGACCCTGGTATCATGATGCCGGCTTATGAATATGAGCTGTCCGGCGCTGCAGAGGTCGACGGCAGGCAGGGAGTATGCTCCGAAGGAGACTATTACTGGGTGAGCGGGTCTGCCACCCTGGCAAAATATGATAAAGACTGGAATCTGATCCTGAAAAATGATTCCCCATTCGACGGGTATGAAATAGAGGTCAACCATATCGGAGATATCGACGTATACGAAAATGAATTATATATCGGTGCCGAGTATTTCATGGACGGTGTAGGGAAGAATATTCAGATAGCTGTTTACGATGGCGATACGCTCGAACTGAAACGTACATTTCCCTTCGAAGAAGAAAGCGGTCAGCTTGAGTGTTCCGGGATCGCTGTTGATCCGGATACAAAAACAGTATGGATGTGCTCCTGGGTCGGGGAAGAGAGCGGACGGTATCTGTACAGGTACGATCTGGAAACTGGTGAATATCTGGGAAAGGTCCATATGCAGATGCCGCCACAGTGGATACAGGGAATGGCTTATCATGATGGTTGTTTTTATCTGACTGCAGATGACGGCAACGCGGATGATAATGAACCGGATCATTTATATAGGACGCAGATAGCCGAAGACTGCTCATACTGTACTGTTACGCTTGAGAGGACATTTGATGATGTGACAAGGCAGGGAGAGATAGAAGGGCTGACATTCGATGAGGAAACAGGCTCTCTGCTCTTCCTTTATAACAGAGGAGCGAGGATCGTACTTGGAATGCCAAAAGGCTTTTACGAAGGATATGACAGAGAAATATCAGAGGTCTTCTCATATAGGATGACTGGCAGATAACACAGGAAAGTTTAAAATGGAACGCTTTATTATTCAAAAAAAGTCCGGAGACACAGTCTCATGTGTAAAAGAGATCCCATCGTCACCTGAAGGGATCGTAATTGCTGTTCACGGTTTATCTAGCAGCAAAGAGAGTGCTACAGTCTCTCTTTTGTTAAAGGAACTTCCACAAAAAGGGCTCGGGGTGATCGGGATCGACCTTCCGGGGCATGGAACAGCAGAATCTGCGAAGGAAATACTGCATATACCAGGTGCGACAGACAGCATTGAAGCTGCCGAAAGATACGCCGTTTCTCTTTACACTGATTATCCGATCTATTATTTTGCATCTAGTTTCGGGGCTTATCTTACCGGAATATATATAAGCACAAGGATGCACAAAGGCAGGAAAGCTTTCTTCAGAAGTGCAGCAGTAAATATGCCGTCTTTATTTATAAAGGACGATCCCACGGAAAAAGAGAAGGAGCAGCTGCGGCAGCTTGATGAGCAGGGGTGGTTCGAGACCGGAGTCGGTGATAATGCTCCGGTAAGAATAACCAGGGAATTCATACAGGAGCTTGCACAGACTGATCTTTTTGAGATCTTTTCTCCGAACGCTTTCGGTAAGCATGAGATCGCCATGGCTCATGGGGAGAATGACTCTGTTATTGATCCCACTCAGGCATTGCGTTTTGCCGGAATGTTTGAAATACCCATAACAATGTTCAAAGATGAAGGACATTCTTTGTCTAACGATGCTTCAACACCGCTTAAAGTCGCAGAGCTGGCAGTGGAATTGTTCCTGGGGTGAAATATACAGATGGTGAAAATAGTTTTCTTAGGTACAACGACACTGCTTTTTGATGACGGAAAAGATCAGCTGCTATTTGACTGTCATGTGACCAGACCTTCTCTGGCCAGGTGCTTTCTTGGACGTATCCAGACAGATAAAAAGATCGCTGACCGTGTGATCCGCGAAATGAATATAAGCAGGCTGAGAGGGATCTTTATTTCCCATTCCCACCATGACCACGTGCTGGATGCTCCATATTTTGCATTACAGTGCGGAGCCGATATATATGGATCTTTTTCAGCGCTGAACGTGGCAAGAGGAGGGGGACTGGCAGAAGACCGGCTGCATTCCTATGATGACAGCAGAAGTTACCGTATAGGTGATTTCGGTATAACCATAATTCCTTCGATCCATTCCAAAGCCCATTGGTATAACAACGATCTGGGAATGATAATAGGGACTCCTTTGAAGCAGCCTGCCAGAAGAAACGATTTCAAAGAGGGAGGATCATACGACTTCCTCGTTTCACACAGCGGCCGCAATTATCTGATCCGCCCAAGCTATAATTATATTGAAGGCCAGCTGGATGGGATCAGGGCTGATGTGGTGTTTGCCGGGATAAGCATGCTGTCGAGGGATACAAAAGAAAGACAGGAAGCTTTCTTTTATGAAACCATCGAAAAAACGCATGCGGAAACAGTGATCCCGATCCATTGGGATAATTTCTTTTCTCCGTTATACGGAAATATCAAAGGCCTGCCGCTGGTCGCAGATAATACAAGGGCTTCCATGCGGATCCTGTCTGATCTTTGTTCCGCACATGGCGTAAAGTTTATTGTCCGGCAGCCGCTAACGGCCATTGAGATTTAACTGGTCGTGAGGGTGTTTATACGTCACCTTTGATATAGGACACATTATTTTCAATTAGTTTTCAATTGAAGTTTCCAAAAGATACCGAGTGGTTTGAATATATATACGGAAACCGCTACGGTAAGGATGATATTTATGCTGAATATGACGTTATTATCGGTCCGATAGCCAATGATACTATCTATGATACATGGGGGATCCTTTCAGGAAGCCTTCGTAAAAATAATCGCAGACTTGCCTGAAGCAGGAGTTCAATAGTAAAACAGGGGGGAATACTATGAAATCATTTAACAGGCATATTGTTGCGATGATGATGTTCGTCCTTGCGGCTGGCCTTTGTGTCAGTTCGTATGCGAGTGAGAAAGCGGGAACTGACTTGGAAGAAGGCAGCGAGACCTTTGCGGAAGAGAGACCTTCGCAGCAAACTGAAGATGTTGTGCTTGGCGATGAACAGTTCGACGCGTACCTGCCATTGCTGGACGGAAAACGTGTAGCACTGTTTTCCAATCACACGGGCATCGTTGGAGACGAAACGTCTGCCGAAGGGGAAACGACTGTTGACACGCATTTCGGATTGGATGCCGACGGTATGGAGATCGGTTATGGAGAACACATCCTGGATGCGTTGCTCGCTCGCGGCGTGAATGTTACGGCTATATTCAGTCCTGAACACGGATTTCGCGGCAGCCGGAAATTGCATATGCCATCATGCAGCGTCACAGCGATGTGGAGCAGGTCGGATTTATCGGGTTTTCAGATGATGCGGATACGGAGACGTTGGTCTCGCTTCGGATGGCAGGCGGCGAATTCTGTGGAAACGCTTCCATGTGCGCCGCGGCTATGTACATATTGCGTAAAGGTCGTAAGGAATATACAGATAAGAAACCGGAAACAGTTATGCTGAACGTATCCGGTACAGATGCTGCTGTACGTGTCGATCTGCAGGAAACTTCAAATTGTTCTTTTTCCGCTTCAATTGAACTGCCGGGTTCTGTACATATCGGCTACCGCAAACTGTCATATGATTCGATTCATGCAGAACTTCCTTTCGTAAAAATGGAGGGGATACTGCATTATGTAATTGAAGCTGATTCACCATTTTTTACTTTATAAAACAGAAAAAACGACGCTGAAAAGGCTGTTGTAAGCTGGTGTCTGGAAGACGATCCGTGCGTAGGCCTTATGTTCCTGAACTGCACAAAAAAACAGCCGGAGCTGGTACCGCTTGTTTATGTGCCGGCAAGCCGAACGCTTTTCTGGGAGAATTCCTGCGCGAGCGGAAGCGCGGCAGTCGGAATGTATCTTGCATCAAAAGCCGGACATTCTTTGGATATTCTGCTAAGTGAACCGGGCGGAATCCTTGGGGTAAAATCCGATTCGGATGGAAAGACCGTACTGAGCGGAAATGCAAAATTTGAGGGCTCTTTTGTATTATCAGAATGACAGCTTAAAATTTGAAAAACATATGGCAAAATATATGACTATTTGAGACAGCCGGATCTGTAACGGCTGTCTTTTTCCTCGCCTGAAGGGGTGATATTTTCGGCTTTTTCTGGTATGATTAAGCAAGTATATAATTGGCGATCTCTGAATGCGACCGCAGGATAACGAACTACAGGATCTGGAAAGCAATTAAGAATAAGGAGGTCAAACTGATAATGAAATCAAGAAAAGCTTTAGCTGTCTCATTGTGCCTTGTTTTTACGCTTACGTCGCTTGGAGGATACTGGTCCGTACAGGAGGCAAGGGCTGAGGATAAAACGCCTGAAACACTTAAGGGGATCTATGAGGCGCTGATCGCGCCTGATTCCGAGTACAGTAAGCTTAAAGAACAGAATCTGGAATATTCTCCCGAGCTGGAATTTACGGAAGAACTGAAAGAAGACCGTATTATCATTTCTTTGAAGGCGAACGAAAATGAATATATGACGGACGGTTCATGGGAATTTGTGGCAGATGGTGATCAGCTGGTTACAGAGCTTAAAAGCGATGATTTTTTAGGAAGTTATTTCGTGCTTAATATCGCAAGTGCCATAGGAAGTTATTTCGAGATGGAAACGGATCTTGTCAACGGATATCTGCTCGGCCTGGGCGCGCTGGACATAAAGAGCGACAATTTCAGCATGAAAAGCGATAACGCCGGTACAACGAC
>CADBMM010000284.1 GCA_902795795.1 uncultured Lachnospiraceae bacterium
CGTCCAAGAGTGCAGCCTTCGGCGTCAACCAGATACCATTTTTTCTCCAGTTTATCCGGATTGGCCATGTAAGTCTTCATGGATAAAAGCCTCCTTAAAATTTACGAATGTTAAGTCTTAAAAATATGTATCCCGGCCGGGGCTATGGCCTTAAGATACCTCGGATGCGGTCTGCTTTGTCTGCCTGGTGCTGTGCGTGGGAAAGGCACAAAAAACCGAGTGGGACAAAGAGCCACACTCGGTTATTATATGCTTTAAGAATGCGCATGTCAATCCTGATTTTCAATATTTTCAGGTGTTTCCGCCGGCGCATCAGCTTCATCCGCTTCTATCTGCTCCATGAACACTACAGGACCCGGAGGATACTCGATGTCTCCCGGAGTGAACGCTTCACTTTCGGCCTTGTACCGTTTTCTCAGATAATACTGCCTTACTCTTACCGTGAAGATCACGATCATAAACAATGCAAGTATAACTATGAAGACCACGACCGACGGATGGTAATATGCCGCGATAAACCTTCCTATTCCGCTGCCTGTAGAAAGCAGTTTCGTGCCGGCTGCGGATATTCTGACTAATATCATCAGAGCCAATGACAAAAGAGTCAGGATAAAAAGCACCAACGGAAGCCTGTTAATTAATCGTTTCATCCTTTTTCTCCTTTTTCTGCCTGAAGAACAATAAGTATATCTCGGCCGCTATGCCAAACAGAAACGCCGCTGCTATAGGTATCAGCCAGCCGTTGTTTCCGCTCCAGAAGGATCTGGTGATCTCCACCGTGCATATCGTCGTGTTCCCGGCCTTGTCGGATGCCCGCAGCTTAACTGTATTCGTGCCGTAAGCAGCTTCCTTTCTTATGCTGAAACAGTTTCCGACCATTCCGACAGCAGTATTGTCGCATGTGACCAGCGCATCCTGGTCAGCCATGCCCTGAATATACACATAAGGCTGATCCGTCTGAATAATATTTCCCGTACCTTCAAGCGATATTACCGGAGGCACAGTGTCCAGCTCGATCGTCTTGCGTGTAACAGTAGTGTATCCGCCCTCACTGCCTGTAAAGGCGAGCAGTTCATTCATGCCCTCATCGAGACTTACAGTATAAGTATTCCCAGACGGCAGGCATTCCTTATGATTCTTGAACAGTCTGAATGAACCTGCACCGGCGTTCGGAACGATACTGATCTCTCTTTCATTCGTAACATCTTCCACATTTACCGGATCCGCAAGTACATCTATTCCGTCAAGCGGCAGCTCATATGGCTCGAAACAGCCCGGGACCTCTCCCTTTACAGATGCTATTCCGATAACAATGTCAGTATACCCGGCCGGTATATCCAGCTGAGCGGGCTTGTCCGCCGTGGTTATCTGGCCGATAAGATCCAAAGTTCCGGCGTCGTACATGTATAGCATGGCCGGGCAATCATCGTCCCAGACGGCGTAGGCTGTATCTTTACTTCTCCCGGCAAGTACTCCTTCAAGTTCTTTTTCACCGTTCGGAGAATTGTAGAAAAATGCTTTGTCATCGCACTGGGCAATATACATCCCGCTCATCGTCGTTGCGGATACCATGAATTTATAATAGCCAGAAGCGACGCCGTCCGGTATTGAAACGACTCTGTTTCCGCTCGTGCCGCTCTTCATTCCTGACAGTTCCGTTCCGGAAACACTTGGTGCACTTGTCACCAAATCGATCCGGACATAAACTTCTTCGGTAATACCTGTGATCTCCCAGCTTACCCGGAAATCCCTGCCTTCACTTTCCTCATCAGCTTCAAATTCTATATTGGAGATCTTCATCTCGCCGGAGACTTCAACCTCTGCAGGAGCTTTCTCTTCGCCGGGGTTCTCTCCGTCGTTTGCCTTCTCATCACCGGAGGTCTTCTCCTCTTCGGCTACTGTCTCCTCACTGGCAGTCTTCGTCTCTTCGGAGACCTTCTCCTCACTTGAAGCCTTCACTTCTTCTGAGACTGTCTCCCGACTGGAAGACTTTGCCTCTTCGATCACTTTTTCTTCATCGGTCGTCTTGTCCTTACCGGAAGTCTTTTCCTCGTCGGAGACCGTCGCCTTGTCGGATCCCTTCGCGTATGCGCCTGCCGGAACGCATAAAACTAGAACGAGTAGGATCATGAAGGGTAAAAGGATAGCTTTCTTTTTCATGACACCGCCTCCTTTAAATACGTTCTCATAGAGCTCATACCTCCGTCCAGAAGGTCTGCTTTAACAGTATGCTTTCCGTCAATTTCATCCGATGTGTAAGTAAATGTATATGTATTGTTTAAGAGATCGCGGTACTGATCCGTCAGCGCCTTTATCTCTTCACACTTTTCTATTTCAACTGCAATTCCGCTGCCTGCCGATGCCAGATTTCCGGCCGCCGTCATATCGGTTCCCTGAAGCGCTATTATATAGCACATGACCTTATTTTCCTTAAGCGTACCGGCGATCAGCGTCTGCTGCTCTTCACTCAGATCCAGGCTGTCAGTAATGATGACCATTACCTTTTCTCCCGAACCTGTATCTCCAAGCAGGGATATCGCTGCATTCAGCTTGTCGGTATCTGACGCTTTGTTTTTCAGCGTCAGGTTTCTTACCGCGGCCGAGTATATGACAGCAGAATCGGAAAGGCCGCAGAGCGTTTCTGCATTTCCATCGATAACGCCGAGCTGACCGGCTATTCCTGAATTTCTCATGGCATTAAGCGCAGATTTTATTTCCGCACCCTGATCCGCCATATCCCCGGAAATATCAAGCACTATCGCCGCATTCCTGCCGTTATTGCCAAGCTTTGCAGACATGGTAAAGCTTTCCACTGCCCTGCCGTCTTCGCTCACGGCGAAATCATCGGCGTAGAACTCTCCGGAGCCTCCGAAAACATTAGCTTTTCTCATGTTCGTATTGACACGGACGGCAACCTGCGGATATGAAGATATATCGATATCTGTTACTTCGAAAACGTCCACATCATAAACTATATATGACGCCAGATAAACAGCGGCTTTTTTATTTATGCTGTCTGTCCCCGTCTGAACCACATCCTGACTCTGCGATATAATAAGATTCTCACAGTCGTCAAATATGATCTCCTTAAGCACTTCATCAGGAGAAGCTTTATAGAGTCCGATATCATAAGCAAGCGTCAGAAGATCCGTCTTTACCGGGGAAGAACTGCTCAGTGTACCGGCATTCTCCATAAGCTTTAAAAGTTCGGAATATGCCTGCTCCATATTGCCTTCAAGCACTTTCATTTTTATAAGCTGCAGATCATAAAGCCCTGTCTTATCACCCGCAAACGGTGTTTTTACTCTGATATAGTTTTCGACTCTCTTATAATACACATTCGCCGCACTGTCGATGTATTGCCTGGACTGCTCTGTGAATTTTACTGCATTTTCAGTACCTTCCTCGTACTTTGCAGCTTTTTCGGCAGCCTTATCTGCTTTTTCGACCAGGGAAACGATCTCCGAATCTTCGGATGCACGCAATTTGTTCTCTGTCGCTGTATATCCGGACTGGGCGAAGACGTCGCTGTAGATGATCTGGTTTCTGGCCGAATCATCAGCGTCGATCAGTTCCTGTGCGGATGCGATGGCCGTCGTAAAATCCCCGATCTGTACATAATAACTAATGGCAAGTTTCTTAACTGATGTGCTTTCCGGGAAGACGGACTTGAGCGCCGTGACTCGCGCTGCAATGGAAGAATCGGCTTCGCCGGAACGTATCATATGATCCAGTTCATAGTATTCCTTAAGCTGATCTGTTTCTTTTATACCGGTTTCAGCATAGCTTTTTTCAATAAGCTCAGCGATCTTTGCCGAAGGATCCGTCCCGTCGTTGATCGCTTTCATAGCCGAGTTGTTAAGCTCCTCAATTATCGGCTCCAGAGCCGGATCTAATCTCTTCAGTTCCGACATAAGCCTGTCAGACTCAAAATACAGGCTCTTGTAATCTCCGTCCACGCCGTTTGAAAGCATCCTGATATATTCTACTGATATATCAGGCATTTCATCGTCCGATGCCGCTGCAGCCAGAGCGTTTTTCGAATCCCCTTCCATGAGATACCTGTACGCCAGATATTTTCCCATGGACGCAGGATCTTTTTCAGGCAGCATCTGTTTTATGGAAAAAACGATACAAAGTGCCGCGCCTGCGATAAAGAAGCACAAAAGCACCCAGTCAGAAGCTTTTCTTCTGACCAGGCGCTTTTTGTGACCTAAAATATCAAGCGCGATGAGTATTGCAAATGCTATTATTCCAATAATAAAAACCAATGACCGACCCATCTCCTTGAATGTGTTTTATAACGGTTGGATCATTCTGCTGTTCCGGCGTCTTCTTTAGCTTCCTCACAGCAGCATCCTGCTTCTTCTTTTACCTCTTCGCAGCAGCACTCTGCTGTCTCTTCTTTTGCCTCTTCGCAGCAGCATTCTGCTGTCTCTTCTTTAGCTTCTTCGCTGCTGCATTCTTCCTCGATCTTAAGGCCGCAGGTAGTGCAGAATTTTGCTCCGGTCACGAGTTTAGCGCCGCATCTTTTGCATACGTTTTCAGGCTGCTTTTCTTCGACCGCCGCGATCTTCGCTCCGCAGTTCGTGCAGAATACAGCGCCTTCTTCGCCCTCTGTTCCGCATTCCGGGCAGACATATTTGACCTTGGCGGGTGCTTTTTCTTCAGGCATTTTCGCACCGCAGGTAGTGCAGTAGCGGTAATCCTTCGAAACATCTGCACCGCATTCCGGACATGTCCTGATACCTGCGATCTTCTTTACCTGATCCAGATATCCGTTTACCAGGTCGAATTTCTCTTTTACAAGTTCAAAGCTTTCTTCATAGCCTTCCGGAATATTGTCTTTATTCTCAGTATAGAATTTCTCTCCGATATCGCCATAGATCTTTGCGATATCCTTCTTTGCGGATTCGATTTTTGACTTAAGCCCGATGCTGTCCCATGTATTCGAAGCGCCGGCTTTAACACTGTTTACAAGTCCTGTGATCATAGTTTCAAAATCTTCAAACATTTTTCTTACCTCCTGATGATTTTTGTTCCTGTACTTTACAGAAATACTATTTTTAGGATCGTCTTCAGGGAACTTTATAATATTCCGGCAAATTCCCTTATCTCATTCTGTTTCCTGCTTAAGGTCTCTTTGCATGAGCTCCATTACCGCCGAACGCGCCGGTTCATCCTCGAATAAGATACGGTTCACCTGCGCTACGATAGGCATTTCCACACCATATTTTTTTGCCAGATCGTTCGCGGCTTTGGCGCTGTACACGCCTTCGACTACCTGATGGACTTTCTCCATCGCTTCTTTATATTTAAAGCCCTGCCCCATAAGGAAACCGGCTTTGCGGTTCCTGGAGTGGACACTCGAGCATGTGACGATAAGATCGCCTATTCCCGAAAGGCCGGAAAATGTCTCTCTTTTTGCTCCCATGGCAATACCCAGCCTCGTTATCTCGGCAATGCCTCTTGTTATAAGCGCCGCCTTTGTGTTGTCACCGAATCCCAGTCCGTCCGCCATGCCTGCCGCCAGTGCTATGACATTTTTAAGGGCTGCGCCTATTTCCACGCCCTTCATGTCATCTGATGTATAGACGCGAAATGCGGGTGTCGTAAATATCTCCTGTATATACGCGGCTGTCCGGATATTATCCGCCGCTACGACAATTGCTGAGGGGAGGCCCCTTCCGACTTCCTCCGCGTGAGTCGGACCGCTAAGCGCCGCAACATCGGCATTTTTGATCTCGTCTTTTACTACATCGGTCATGACCATGAGCGTAGCTTCTTCTACGCCTTTCGTCAGCACTACGATGATCTGTCCGTCACGCACGATATCCTTCATCATCGCTGCGGTAGTCCTTATCGCATGGGAAGGAACAGCCAGTACCAGCAGATCCTTATCCCTCACCGCCTCAGCTATATCCGATGTATATTTTACGGCGTTCGGAAGCTTTACGCCCGGCAGCCTGTCGGTATTTTCATGGTACTTTTCAAACATCTCGGTGTTCTTTTCCGTGTAGGACCAGAGCACTACGTTATGTCCATTATTGCCAAGCAGCCAGGTAATGGCTGTTCCCCAGCTTCCGGAGCCTATGACTCCTATATTTGCCATAATATACCTCTTATATGTTGAAATTGTGAACTGCGCATACTATTTATCCGCGCACAGGGCCATCAGCTTTTTTATGGCCCCATTTCTTCTCTGTTCCATGTACGAGCCTGTCTATATTTGCCCTGTGCTGAATAAATGCCAGCGCAGTAAGTATCGCGACAAATACATACATCTCTCTTAAACAGCCCGGCGACAGACTGTACATCCCTGCGCTGCCTCTTATGATGACTCCGATAAGGAAGCTTAAGGAAAGACAGAGCGAGCAAAGCGATACATAATGAGTAGTGAAAAACGGGATGAAAAATACTATGACCCCGATCAGTATCAGCAGAGGATCGCCAAAGGCGATGATCATGCCTGCCGTTGCGGCTATGCCCTTTCCGCCCTTGAAATTCATATAGAACGGATAGTCATGCCCCAGTATCACTCCCGCCGATGTCCATATCTTCAAAAGCTGGCTGTAATCGCTGCCCCTGAAGATCAGCCAGGTCACTACGACCGCGGCTATGCACTTTGCTATGTCTATGATGACTACGGCAAAGCCTGCCTTTCTGCCCATGACCCTCATGGAGTTCGTCGTGCCGGCGTTTCCGCTGCCGTAATCCCTTATGTCTATTCCTTTAAATTTTCCGATAATATATGACGTCTGTATCAATCCAAAGGCGTAGCCTATGATAAGACATATTATTCGTTCCATAATTATTATACCCTACTCTTCCGATCTTTCCCTTGTAATAAACCGGAGCGAAGTGCCCCTGTAACCGAAAGCCTCCCTTATCTGGTTCTCGATGTATCTTGTATATGAAAAATGCGTAAGCTTTTTGTCGTTGACGAACATGACAAATGTCGGCGGTTTTACGCCCACCTGGGTCATATAGAAGATCTTCAGGCGTTTTCCCTTGTCCGTAGGCGGCTGCTGCATGGCGACAGCTTCCGTAAGTATCTCGTTCAGTACGCCCGTTGCTATGCGCAGCGTCTGATTTTCAAGCACGACATCGATAAGGTCATAAAGCTTTATCAGCCTCTGCCCCGTCAGTGCGGATACAAATGTGATCTCCGCATATGACATGAATGACAAGGTGCTGCGGATCTTTTTCGTGAACTCATTGACCGTCTTATCGTTCTTTTCGATGGCGTCCCATTTATTCACGGCAACGATCATACCTTTTCCGGCTTCATGAGCGATACCCGCTATCCTGGCGTCCTGTTCCGTAATGCCTTCCACGGCATCGATGACAAGTATGCAGACATCACATCTTTCAACGGCGCTCACCGTCCTGATGATGCTGTATCTTTCTATATCCTCTTTTATCTTGCTCTGCCTTCTCAGGCCGGCAGTATCGATAAAAATGTATTCTTTTCCGTTATGGACGATCCTTGTATCAATTGCGTCTCTGGTGGTGCCGGCAATATTGGAAACGATCACGCGGTCCTCGCCAAGCAGTCTGTTCACGATAGATGACTTTCCTACGTTAGGCTTTCCGACTATGGCTATCTTCGGAATGTCTTCATCTCCGTCATTCCCTTTTCCTTCCGGGAAATGCTTAACGACCTCGTCAAGAAGATCGCCGAGTCCCTGGCGGCCTTCTGCCGAAACGGGGAAGGGTTCTCCTACTCCAAGGTTATAGAACTCGTATACGTCCATTTCCTGAATTTTGAAATTGTCGACCTTATTTACGCACAGAACTACCGGCTTATGGCTCTTCCTCAGCATATCAGCGACCTTGGAATCAGCGTCCACAAGGCCCTGGCGCACGTCTGTCATAAATATTATTACGTCGGCTGTATCTATGGCGATCTGCGCCTGCTCGCGCATGCGGCTTAAGATCAGGTCAGAGCTGTCCGGCTCTATTCCGCCTGTGTCGATAAGCGTAAAATCATGATCGAGCCATGATACATCCGCATATATCCTGTCCCTGGTAACGCCGGGCGTATCCTTGACGATGGCGATCCTGGTGCCTGCCAGAGCGTTAAACAGTGTTGATTTGCCGACATTCGGTCGTCCTACTACTGCAACTATCGGCTTGCTCATATATCCTCTCCTGTGGCCGAATGCGGCCGTTTCTTTTATCAATAATTATCTAATCTATCTTAACAACTGACAATGAAAAATGCAATAACCAGCGGACCGTTCATCCTGTTCCGCAATAAGGAAAGGCATTTTCGTAGTGCTTCAGAACTCCGTGGTTTATGGCGATAACATCGAAGCGGAATCCCAGCCTTTCAGTCAACCCCTTCTTCATTCTGTAAAAATCGGCAGTCCGGCAGATCTTGCGCTGTTTTGCAAAGGGAACGGCCTCCTCAGCGTATCCGCTGCCGCTTAAATGCCTTGCCTTCACTTCAGCGAATACGACCGTATTGTCCTTATATGCGATAAGGTCTATCTCTCCGGCCTTGCATTTATAATTTCTCTCGAGTATGCGGTAGCCTTTATTCTCCAGATAATCGGCAGCAGCATTCTCGCCGGCATTTCCTTCTATCTTTGTATTCAATCGCGCTCTCCCAGTATACCGCCGATAAATGTCTTCCTGTGCAGCGGACACGGCCCGTATTTCTTAAGGGCGGCAATATGGGCAGCCGTACCGTATCCCTTGTTGGAAGCGAACTCATACTCGGGATAGAGTTCCGAATATTTTTCCATCATCCTGTCCCTGTATACCTTCGCGATTATACTTGCCGCGGCAATACTCTGGCTTTTCGCGTCTCCTTTTATGATCGGCACCTGAGGGATAAGCACTTCGGGGATCGTGACCGCATCGTTCAAAAGGCAGTCCGGCTGTACGGTAAGCTTTGCTATTGCCTGTCTCATTGCCTCATAGGTCGCCTGGAGGATATTGATCTCATCTATCCTCTCCCAGGAAACTATGCCGATACCTACGGCTAATGCTTTTTCCGTTATCTCGTCATAAAGCTCTTCACGCCTTTTGGGCGAAAGCTTTTTGGAATCGTTTATATACAGGATGCGCGCGTCAGGCGGCAATATTACCGCTCCTGCGACTACAGGACCTGCCAGCGGGCCTCGTCCGACCTCATCTATGCCGCAGATATTGCCATAACCGGCATATTTCTTCTCATAAAACATAAGAGCCTCTACACGGGCCCTTTCTGCTTCAAGCTTCTTTTCGCGTTTCAGCAAAGCTTCTTCTTTTTTTGTCATCTGTCATTCCTCCGGCGGAAGCTCAAGGGATATTCTCCCAAGCTTTCCGCTTCGAAACTCATCTATAAGGATATTAGCTGCTTTTTCGTAAGAGATCTCCCCGCCTTTTCCCACGCAGCCGCGTCTTTCGCCTATGGCATACAGCATGTCTGCATCGGCGCCTTCTTCCTTAATATCGTATCTGGAGCTCAGGACTCCTGCATAATTATCACGAAGAAAGGCTATAAGCTTAAGGCTCAGTTCCTCAAGATTTAAAATATTATCGCTGATCGAACCTGTTAAAGACAGATTCACGCCAACTTTTTCATCTTCGAATTTAGGCCAGAGGATACCGGGGGTATCGAGAAGCTCAAGATCTTTTCCCAGCCTTATCCACTGTTTACCTTTGGTTACTCCCGGTTTGTTTCCGGTCTTGGCGACAGCCTTTTTTGCGTATGTATTGATAAATGTAGATTTACCGACGTTCGGGATGCCTGCGACCATGGTCCGCACAGGCCTGTTTTTTATGCCGCGTCGTCTGTCTCTTTCTATCTTTTCCCTGCAGGCCTCGCTGACCAGCCCCGAAAGTGTTTTAAAGCTGCCTGAGTTTCTTGAATCTGCCAGAATAACGGCCATGCCTCTTTTTTCAAAATACGCCTTCCACTTCCTGTTGGCGTTTTCATCTGCGAGATCCGCCTTATTCAGGATCACAAGTCTGGCTTTATTCTGTGCCAGGGTATCGATATCAGGGTTCTCGGAGGATGCCGGAATGCGCGCATCAAGCAGCTCGATGACAAGGTCCACGAGCTTAATATCTTCCTGCATCTGTCTTTTTGCCTTGGTCATATGACCAGGGTACCACTGAATATCCATATCCTTAAAAAACCGAATCGTCCGGCACTTGCCGGATCATTATTTTATAACGCTGAACGGGTCAAGTTTTGCCCAGACCTTACCGATTATTCTTTCTTTATCTACATTTCCTATATCGACATGACGACTGTCTTCGGAATTATTCCTGCTGTCTCCGAGCACAAAATATTCCGTTCCACCGAGTTTTATTTTACTTTCAGCCAGACCGGGATTGGTAATAGCCGGAAAACCGCGATCCTCAACATACAGCGAATCATTTATATATATCTGGCCGCCAACTATCTGGACGGTCTCTCCCGGAAGACCTATTATACGTTTTATAAGTATTGCCGATGACTCATCGTTTCCACTTCTGAAGGCTATGATATCTCCTCTTTTCGGGTTTAAAAATGTGGTAGCGGCCGAATTGACGAGAAGCTTTTCCTGAACACTGAGCGTAGGCTCCATGGAATCGTCCGTCATGGTCACCTGACGGCCGAAATAATACACGACACCAAAAGCCACCGCAATGACAATGATGATCTCAATGATCCACGCCAGCATGACTCTCAGTCTTGACTGCCATAAATAATCTTTTACATATCCCGAACGGAATTTTGCCATGTTCTTTTACTCTGAAAAAACTGTTGAACAATAAGTGCTAAACCAGATATTGCCCTGTTCATTGCTTTTTGCCGTCGGACAATATCATAAAAACTCAGGGCTCCTGTTAACAGGAGCCCCGACTGTCATCATCTTAATTCTTTAACTTTGGCGGCCTTGCCGATCCTGCTTCTTAAGTAGTTGAGCTTAGCACGTCTTACTTTACCGCGGCGTACGACTTCCACCTTCTCCACGTTGGGGGAATGAAGCGGCCAGGTCTTTTCTACGCCTACACCGTTTGAAGATTTGCGGACAGTGAATGTCTCTCTGCTGCTTCCGCCCTGCTTTTTCATAACAACGCCTTCGAAGATCTGGATCCTTTCTCTGGTTCCTTCCTTGATCTTAGCGTGTACGCGGACCGTGTCACCTACAGAGAACTGGGGCACCTCAGCTTTTAACTGGGCCTCCTCGAGCTTTTTGATAATTTCGTTCATCTTATTATCTCTCCTTAAAAAATGGTGGATGTTCATACCACCGATAAACGTGGCAGCGGACCATCTTTGATATCGGCTTCTCTGTCTTTAAGCAATGAAAAAGACAGCCGGTTCTGCCGACAGCTCGTATATATTACTATATCCGCACGGAAAATGCAAGAAAAAGATGAAAGATTCACAGCCTGTTCGAGATCATGTTTTATCCCACGGCGGCCCCTGCATGCCATTTATGTCTCCGGTCGATGTACAGCTTGACGAGGATGACCGCACGGTGGTCCAGCCGGCGTCCGTGAATACTGGCTCGTCGATCCGGACAAAAAGAAGGTCGTGGTCTACGACCTGGAGAACTGTGATATTCCGGCTATTTACAATTTTGAGGATACCGTTCCCGTCGGGATCTGGTCTGGGGAATGCTCAATAGACTTTAAGACTATCTACAGTCACATCTCTTTCTTATACGATTAATACCGTCCCTTCTGTCTGTCTAACAAATCCTTATCAAAGCATACCAATCTGTTTCTGTACTTTATTATATATTTGAGTCTATCATTAAACTGTAAAAACAGGAGTACAGGAGGGTTTATGGTCAACAGGGATATAAAAGGTCTTATATATGATATCCAGGGATTTTCGGTACACGACGGTCCGGGCATACGCACTACGGTGTTCTTAAAGGGCTGTCCTTTGCACTGTCCTTGGTGCCACAGTCCCGAATCCCAGGGTTTTAAAAAAGAGATCTCCTTCATGGATATGAAATGTATAGGCACGGCAAAATGCGGTCTCTGCCTTAAAGCATGTCCTGAAGCGGCAATATCCCTCGGGGCAAAGGAATGGTCGAACATAAACGAGGAAGAGATACAACATATTGCTGTTGATTTTGACAAGTGCAGCAAGTGCGATGGCTGGCCCTGCGCTGACTCATGTTTCCCCGGAGCCCTGGCCATAAGCGGTAAAGAATATACCGTCGGCGAAGTCGTAGACAGAGTAAAAAAAGATATGGAATTCTACCGTCATTCAGATGAAGGCGGAGCTACTGTTTCCGGTGGCGAAGCCATGTCACAGTTTGATTTTACCCTGAACACTTTAATGGCTCTTACAGAAGAAGGTATCAACACAGCTTTAGATACTACAGGTTTCGCACCTACTGATAAGATCCTGGCTACGCTTCCTTATGTAAACCATTATCTCTACGACCTGAAACATATGGACAGTGCAAAGCATAAAGAAGTCATCGGCGTACCGAATGAGCTGATCCTGAAGAACGCTACAGAGCTTGCAAAAAACGGGGCTCGCTTCCAGATCCGCATCCCCGTAATTCCGGGCTTTAACGATTCCGACGAAAATTTCAAAGCACTGAGTGATTTCATAGTATCACTCGGCTCCGCCGTGGATACAGTCCAGCTTCTTCCCTACCACCGCTTTGGTGACGTAAAGTACGAAAGGCTGAACAGAAAAAGCCCCATGCCTCCGGATATCCTTCCTCCAAGTGAAGAGTCAATGAAAGCGCGTGCAAAACAATTAACAGCCCTTGGACTTCATACGGTAATACATTAAGTACGGAAAACATTTGCAAATAATCAAAAAGGAGATAGAAAATGCTGAAATTAGGCCCCATAACAGAGAGAGTACAGCGTTTAAGAGCTGAATTCCGCAGTGAGAAAACATGGGAGAACCGCCCGGTCCTCAGCGCGGAGGTTCCGAGACTTTTGACTGAAGCATATCAGATGTACGAAGCAGATACCCCGATAGTAAAGCGCGCAAAGGCACTCAAACATATCTGCGAAAATATGACTGTTCTTGTGAGCAAGGATGAGCTTATCGCTGGAAACGTAGCTCCCTTCGACAGATCCTGCACTCTCTGGCTGGAATGCGGAGCAGACTGGATATGGGAGGAGCTTGCGGACGGGACCTTCCAGAGAAGGGGGCCAGATCTTGAAGGCCACGCCATAAGCGATGAAGACGCCGCATATATCATGAGCATCAAGGATTACTGGAAAAACAAATCTGTATCCGCAAGGGTACACGCCATGGCTCCGGACGGTCTTCAAAAGACTTACGGCAGCGGCGTTCTTCTGTACCATGGAAAAAACATGGCCAACGACCCGACAGGCCATTTCTGCGCCGGCTATAATAAAGTGATCACCAAAGGCTTTAAGGCTATCAAAGAAGAAGCTCTTCAGAAAATGGCTGAGCTTGACGGACACTTCGAAGGCAGGGACGCAGCCACATATAACTTTTACAGGGCAATGGTCATCACCTGCGATACCTGTATACTTTTCCCGAAGCGTTACGCGGCGGAATGCAGACGTCAGGCCGAAACCGAAACTGATCAGGCACGTAAAGAAGAACTGCTTTTCATGGCTGACGGTTTTGACAATATCATGGAAAACCCGGCAAGGAACTTCTGGGAAGCAACGCAGGCGATGTTCCTGTATCACATTATGCTATCTATCGAAGGTGAAAACCATGCGATGACTTTCGGCCGTGTGGATCAGTACTTGTGGCCTTATCTTGAAAAAGATCTGGCAGATGGCAAGATCACAAAAGCCCGCGCTCAGGAGATAATAGACTGTCTTATGCTTAAAGCCAATCAGTACAGCCGTCTCTGGTCGGTGACCAGCGCGAAGAATATGGGCGGCTACAGCAACAACCAGCACATGACTCTCGGCGGCCAGACAAGAGACGGAAAAGACGCTTCGAACCCTGTATCCTACATGATGCTCTATTCCATGGCGAGGCTCGTGCTTCGCGACCCGCCGCTTTCTATCCGCGTGCATAAGGGCACGCCTGCCGAGCTCTGGGAGACCGCCCTGCTAACTTCAAGCATCGTGGGCGGCATACCTGTATTTGAGAATGACGATATCATCATAAAGGCCATGCTGGATCGCGGCATCGAACCCGAAGACGCACTTGATTACTGCATTATCGGCTGTGTAGAGCCGGCTATTCCCGGCAAGGAATGGTCAGCCTGCGGCGGCTCCGGTAAGGAATCCTACTTCAACCTGGCCGGCTGCGTGGTGCTCGGAATAAACAACGGCATAAACCCGATGACCGGAAAACAGGCCGGACTTCCCACCGGATACCTCTATGAAATGAAGACCTTCGAAGAAGTTATGGCCGCAGTTGAGAAGCAGCTCCACTATTTCTTAAGCTGGCACACGACCATGACAAATGTATATGAAGTGGCTGCCGGCGAGATCCATCCCATCCCGCTTGCATCGGCTACCATAGACGGTTGCATGGAATCAGGCATTGACGTTATAAACGGAGGAGCCAAATACAACGGAACCGGCGTTTCGGGAATAGGCACGGCAAATGTAGCCGATTCTCTCGCCGCGATAAAATACATGATCTTCGACGAAAAGCGCTGCACTGCTAAGGAATTCTATGATGCGCTCATGGCCAACTGGGAAGGTTATGAACCGCTCAGGCAGGAAGTCCTTAACCGCAGCAAACATTACGGAAACGACGATGACGAAGTCGATAAATACGCCACATGGGTAACATCGCTTTATGCCGACCAAGTCAACAGCACCAGGTCTCCCCGTGGATATTTCAAAGCCGGTCTTTACCCCGTATCCGCCCATATCCTCATGGGTCATATGACCTGGGCTACTCCGGACGGACGTTTTGCGGACGAGCCTCTCTCCGACGGTATTTCACCCAAACAGGGACTCGACAAAAACGGTCCTGCTGCGATCTTAAAATCGGCCAGCAAGCTCGAAACACGTAAATTCAGAAACGGTACGCTTCTGAACCTGAAATTCCATCCGAAAGTTCTCGAGGGCGAACATGGAGTGGATAAATTAAAGAACCTGATCCAGACCTTCTTCGATCTGGAAGGAATGCATGTACAGTACAACGTGGTAAGCACCGAAACGCTTAAAGACGCTCAGAAGAATCCAGAGAATTACAAAGATCTTGTTATCCGTATCGCAGGCTTCTCGGCATACTTCATAGAACTGTATAAAGAACTGCAGGACGATATCATAAAGAGAAATGAATCGATGGGCATATGATCCACCTGAAATACTCCTTATTCAAAAGGGCGTGTGAAAAAACGAAAGTTTTTTCATGCGCCTTTTCTACATTTAGGAAAACTCGGCTATTTCAAGCAAAAAGCGTAAAA
>CADBMM010000285.1 GCA_902795795.1 uncultured Lachnospiraceae bacterium
CCTGGATGCCATGGAGCTTGTCATGCTGATAGAGGAGAAGACCGGTATCAGCATTCCGGAAGAGAAACTGCCGGATTTCGTGACAGTCAGTGACATTATGAATTACCTTCAGGAGGCGAAGGAAAACTGATATGAAAACGGAAGAGCTTTTTCAGATCTGGGACCGGTTCGAGACTTCGCAGATAGCGGAGATCGTTTATGAGACCGCAGATTCAAGACTCTGCCTGAAACGATACAATGACGGAACGATAAACAGTGATCCTTCAACGATCCGTACGGAAGAGAAGAAAACAGCTGCTCCGCTTCGTCAGGAAGCATCAGCACCCGCAGCAGCTACACATGAGATCACGGTCAAAGCCCCGTTTGTCGGTACTTTCTACCGTGCATCGGCACCTGGAGAGCGTCCTTTCGTAAGGATCGGACAGACCGTAAAAAAAGGAGAAACGCTCGGCATTATCGAAGCCATGAAAATGATGAACGAGATCACGGCTCCGTGTGACGGGATCGTTCAGAACATATTTACTGAAGATGAGAGCCTTGTAGAGTATGATCAGCCGCTTATGAGCATCGGGGTGGAAAATGTTTAAAAGGATCCTTGTGGCAAACCGCGGGGAGATAGCCCTGAGGGTGATCCGCTGCCTGAGAGAAATGAATATTCAATCGGTTCTGGCCTGTTCTGAAGAAGATCTGGATTCGATACCTGCCATGATGGCGCAGAAAACGGTCTGCATCGGACCGGCAAAGGTAATGGACAGTTATCTCAATCAGGATGCAGTTCTGGAAGCCGCGTTAAAGACCGGCTGTGAAGCTGTTCATCCCGGTTACGGTTTCCTGTCGGAAAACGCAGACTTTGCTGCAAAATGCGAAGAATACGGAATCAAATTCATCGGACCGCCGTCTTCCGTGATCCGCCTTATGGGCGATAAGCAATCGGCAAAAAAACTGATGCGCGAAAACGGCGTTCCGGTCGTACCGGGTTCGGACGGGCTGGTAAAAAATGTCGAAGAAGCGCTTGAGATTGCCGAAAAGATCGGATATCCGGTCCTTATCAAGGCGACAGCAGGCGGAGGCGGGAAAGGAATGCGCCGCGTAGAGGATGCTTCGCAAATGGAAAGAGCTTTCATCTCCGCAGGAGCAGAGGCTGAAGCTGCATTTGGAAACGGAGACGTTTATCTTGAAAAATGCATCGTGGATCCGCGCCATATCGAGGTGCAGATCATAGCGGATAAATTCGGCAATGTGGTGCAGCTTGGAGAAAGAGACTGTTCTCTCCAGAAAAGGAATCAGAAGCTTCTGGAAGAAGCGCCTGCATGGAATCTGAAGGAACCGCTCCGCAAAAAGATACAGGCCGCTGCCGTGGCTGCGGCAAAAGCTGCTGGATATGAAAGCGCCGGCACGGTTGAATTTGTTCTGGATGCGGACGGAAACTTCTATTTTATCGAGATGAATACCAGGATCCAGGTTGAACATCCTGTTACGGAAGCCGTGACAGGGGTAGACCTTGTTCGTGAGCAGATCCTGACGGCAGTCGGACGACCGCTGTCGGTAAAACAGGAAGAGATCAGCGTCAGAGGTCATGCGATCGAATGCAGGATCAATGCGCTGGAACCGGGAAAGATCGAGACATTGCATTTTCCGGACGGATACGGGGTCCGGGTGGAAAGTCATCTTTATGAAGGATACACAGTCAGCTCCTCATACGACTCAATGATAGCCAAGATGATCGTATACGGGAAAGACCGCCTGGAAGCGATCCGCCGGCTGCGCAGAGTGCTGGAAGAAGTGATAATCGATGGTATACATACAAATGTACATCTGATGTATCTTCTTACCTGCCACAGAGAATTTATCCGCGGCGGATTCAATACGTCGTGCTTCGAGCGCATTGAACCTGAGCTTAGAGAGGAACTGACAAAAGTGGGTGAACAGGAATGAGCCTTCAGGAATTATTTGCGGACAATAAACTTAAATATAAAAGACTGGTGGAGATCCGTACAAACGACGGTGCGCAGGACACGGTCGTCTGTCCGATCTGCGGAACAATGATCGGCAGTGTAAAGATGGAACGGTTCCATTATGTCTGCAGCTGCTGCGGCCACTATTTTCCAATGGCGCCCAGGGACAGGATCAGGATGATCTGTGATGCAAAAAGCTTTCATGAGCTTGGGCGATCCATGGAGACAAAGGATCCTCTTGAATTCCCCGGGTATAAGAAAAAACTTGCGGAAGCGCAGGAAAAGACAGGAGCCTGCGATGCGGTGCTTACCGGTACTGCACGGATAAAAAAGAATCCGGTGGCGGTCGCTGTCATGGATAACCGTTTTTTTATGGGGAGCATGGGGACCGTCGTCGGTGAAAAGATCGCTTTACTGACAGAATATGCCGCTAAGAGATCGCTTCCGCTGCTGATTTTTTCAACGAGCGGAGGGGCGCGGATGCAGGAAGGAATGTTCTCGCTGATGCAGATGGCCAAAACGGCAGCAGCTGTTGAGAGGTTCAAAAATGCCGGGGGACTGTTCATTTCCGTTCTGACGCATCCGACTACCGGGGGAGTCAGCGCCAGCTTTGCAACGCTTGGCGATATCATCCTTGCGGAACCGAAAGCACTGATCGGTTTCGCGGGTCCGAGGGTCATTGAACAGACCATAGGACATACGCTCCCGGAAGGTTTCCAGCATTCCGAGTTTTTGATCGAACACGGAATGATAGACCGGATCGTGGAGCGAAGAGAGCAGAGGGATCTGCTCGGGACCCTGCTGAAAATGCACCGGCCGGGAAAGGAGAACGCTTGAAGACCAATTCTGAAGCATACAAAACGGTCATGGCGGCCCGGGACAGGAAACGGCCGCATATAGATGATTTTATCCGTGAATTATTTACGGACTTCATAGAACTTAAGGGCGATCGTCTCGGACGGGAGGATCCCAGCATTTTAGGCGGAATAGCTTTTTTTCATGACAGACCGGTAACCGTGATAGGGCACCGTAAAGGTAGTAATACCGAAGAGAATGTGAAGTTCAATTTCGGTATGGCGTCGCCGGAAGGGTACCGGAAATCCCTAAGGCTGACGAGGCAGGCGGAACGCTTTGGCAGACCGGTGATCCTGCTGATCGACACGCCGGGAGCTTACCCCGGGATGGAAGCTGAAAGCAGCGGACAGGCAAATGCCATAGCTGAAAACCTCGCTGCAATGAGCACATTGAAGGTCCCTGTGATCTCCGTGATCACAGGCGAAGGCAGCAGCGGAGGGGCTCTGGCCCTGGCCGTAGCGGACCGTGTCTATATGCTGGAAAACGCCGTATACGGTATCCTCTCACCGGAAGGCTTTGC
>CADBMM010000286.1 GCA_902795795.1 uncultured Lachnospiraceae bacterium
ATTTGAGACTGCTCCGCTGACCGTCATTACGATCAATATGATGAAGCAAAAGATCATTGCGGGATTCCAGCTCCCGGTCGTATCAAAAAGATGGCCCATGAATGCCGGTCCGATCGCAGCAAGAATATAGCCTCCGCTTTGCGAAAAGCCTGAGATCGCCGCGGTTTCCGCCGGGTTTCTTGCGTGCTTTGAAAAAAGAAAACTGCAAAGAGAGAATCCGCTTCCCATCCCGACCGCCATCAGGACTACAGCGAAATACATCAATGTATTGACGCCGGAGAAATAAAAGATCACTCCTCCGATCGTAAATGTCAGATTTAATGCGGTGCAAAGCGCGATCCTGTTAAGCTTTTCCGCGAGGATCGGTGACAAAAGAGTAGACGGCAGACTTACGATCTGAAGCATCGTTGCTATACCGGCCGCAGCCTCATGATCCATGCCGCGGCTTATAAGAATAGTCGGAAGCCATGCGGTGATATTATAAAACAACATCGACTGAGTTCCCATAAATATCAGCAAGGCCCAGGCCTTCGGTGACTTTATGACCTTTATCATGGGACTGCCCTGGCCCGCACCGGCAGATTCATTGTTTTCATGGGCGTTCGCCTGTCTTCCCCAGACAAAAGATGTGACCATGGAGACCAGTCCCCACAACGCGAGGCAGCCTCTCCAGCCTATCTGATTCGCAATCGGCACATTTGCACCAATGGAGATAGCAGCCGTTACTGCCATCGTAGTCGTATACGCACTGGTCATGATGCCCGGATTATGAGGAAATCTGAGCTTGATGAGCGCCATCATAAGCGCATTCATGACACCGACGCCTACGGATAAAACGATGGTTCCGGCAAAAAGCCCGAAGGTCCCAAACACCGCGCGGAGCACCGAACCGGCAAAGATAAGTATCAGTCCCGCTTCTATCATCCTGCCTATCCCGACCCGTCTTCCCACTATGGACGACAACGGACAGATAAAAGCAAACACGAGGATCGGCACCGTAGAGATCATACCCGCAGCCGTCGCCGACATACCAAGATCAGCCCTGATTATCGGGACCAGCGCGCCTATTCCTGTATAGGTCATGCGCATGTTTGCCGCCAGCAGAACGACCATTAAAAACATGGCAATATTCAGTTTTGTCTTGCTTTCCGTACTCATGATCTCATTATATTCTGACAACTTCACAAATGCAATTATCCTGTTTATCTGCAGTTTTTCTGAAAGGACGGAGATGAGCAGTACTTGTTTTTTATATTTATATTAGTTAAAATGATGCAGTGGCGGGATTCGCCGCTGATCGTGCCACAGAACGATCTTTATTTCAGCGGCATTTAAGGAGCATCGTATGCAGAACCGAAGCAGCGCAGCATCAACAGCCTTAATATTTGGTATATTATCTCTCGTTTTCATATTTATAGGCATGTCGCTTCCAATGGGAGCTTTCGGAGCGATCGTTGCCCTTCTTTCCCGCGGAAACGGCGCAATGGAAGGACAGGCAAAGATCGGTCTTGCCCTTTCAATGGCGGGCATGGCCTATGGTGTCTACTCGCTGCTTTATACATTTTACCTGTTATCCACACCAGAGTATTCAAAAATGATCGAAACGATCCAGAGTCTTTTAAGTTGACGGAGGCAGGTCTATGCGCGCTACGATATCCCGTTTAAAATCCGATGCAAGAGAACGGCTCCTGGGAAGATACATGCAGTTTCTTCCTCTTCTTCTTGTGTATTTCGTTCTGGAGCTTTTATCCGGCTACCTGCCCCTTATGATGTTCACCGCAGCCGATACCTTTACCGGCATCGCCCGTTTCGGAACGTCCTTTATTTTGAATGTCCTTTTCGGCATGGCCGGGGTCGGCCTGATGAAAGCAGCCCTAGACAGTATAAGGGGACAGTCCTTTAGTATCGGCACACTGTTCTATGCATTCAGAAACAATGCGGATGCATTCGTTATCATCCAGCTTGTCCTTACAGCAGTAAAGACGGCGTTTTCATTCCTGTCACTGATAGTCGATCATTTTGCAATTTTATATGAATGGACAGATATGGTCTATTATATCGCCTATTCCGCATCGCTGCTGGGCGTGCTGTTTCTCACTATGATCGCGACCCTTAAGCTTATCTGGGCCAGCTATTTCGTTATCGACGGCGAAGCGGCAACTGCCGGCGAAGCGCTGCGGATGAGCCTGAAATTTTCAAAAGGCAGAACATTTGAGATCTTTTATATGAAGCTGAGCTTTATCGGAATGTTCATTCTCTCCTACCTCAGCATGCTGCTGGGCTTCATCTACGTCCGCCCATACAGCGAAGTTACCTACGCATTATACTATCTTGATAAAAAGTAAAGTAACGGGAAAATGTGAAGGCACATTGTACATAAAAAGAACCCTCCCACCAGACACTCGATAATCTAACCGTGTCTTTCGGGAGGGATCTTTTTTATGGATAATTCAAACCTTACTTAGCGGGAGCTTCTTCTTTCTCTTCGCCTTCTTCAGGCTCAGCAAGACGAGAGCCGAACTCTTCATACATATCGCGGACCATGGTCTCATATTCTTCACCGGTCATATAAGCCCATGTCAGGTTGCAGTTCTCAAGGATCTCCTTATACGTCTCATCCTCAGATGCCTTAGCAAAAGCGTCACGCAGGATCTCTACGATCTCATCAGGCGTATCTGCAGGTACGCACAGACCCATATAGGAATTGCAGGTCGTATCATAACCCATCTCCTGGAGTGTCTTTACATCGGGAGCTACATCCCAGTGTTTGTCAGTTGCGGATGCAAGCAGACGCATCTCGCCGCTCTTTACGTAAGCTGCGAAGGACGCCATATCGCACATTGCAAACGGAACGAATCCGCCAAGTACGTCTGTGATAAGGTCGGTAGTGCTTGCATAGTTTACATAATTGAAGCTTGCCCCTGTCATTTCGCCAAGGTCAGCCATGGTGAACGGCTGCGGATATCCGGTAGCACCGAAATTCAGTGTTTCCTTCTTGGCTGCTTCAATGATATCTTCCAGAGTCTTATACGGAGAATTCTCTGCAACAACGATACCGTAACCATACTGACCGAAAGCACAAATGTATTTGAAGCTGTCCGGAGTATATGTTACTTCAAGCTGCCACGGAACGAGAGCAAGCGGTGAAAGCGTGGCAACGCCGATGGTGTAGCCATCCCCCTTGCTGTTTGCGAGCTCGGTAACACCGACTGTACCTGATCCGCCGGTGATGTTGCTAACCGTGATCGCGCCGCCAAGGATATTGGCTGCTGCGTCACCGAGAGCACGTGCTGCGAGATCCGTGCCGCCGCCCGCGGAGTAGTTGACGATCATGGTGATAGCGCCCTTCGGATAGTCTGTCTCCTCTGCATTGGCAGCAGGAGCGCAGGCAAGAGCGATAAGCATCATGACGCTCAGGAACACAGATACAATTCTTCTGGTTTTTTTCATCATTAGTTCCTCCTTCTTAATTAAATTAAGATATCTTTTAAGTCCGAAGACTATAGGTTCGAGACGAATGCTCAAAAGCTTACAGACCATCTGCCAGATTTTTATCCTTACGTTTGCTCCTCAGGATATAGAATACGGACAGCGCCGTAACGATCCAGAATATCCAGCAAAGGGGAGAACTGAAGAAAACAGTCCAGCTGCCATTGCTGAGTATCAGGGCCCGCCGGAAATTCTTTTCAAACAGCGGCGACAGGATGAATCCTATCAACAACGGCGCGATCGGGAAATTGAACTTCTTCAACAGATACCCCATGACGCCGAAGAAAAGCATGATCCAGACATCGGTAAGACTACTGTTCAGAGCAAACACGCCTACGACACAGAACATCAGCACGCAGGGGTAAATGATCGTGGTTTCCAAAGAACAGATCTTAGTAAATATTCTCCAGGTCAGCAATGTGACTATGATAAGGGCAATATTGCATATGATAAGTCCGGCATACACGTTGTACACCGTCTCCGGAGATTCACGGAATACCAGCGGTCCGGGTGTGAGTCCCTGAACCATGAACGCGCCGATAAGCAGCGCTGCGCCGGTATCACCGGGTACGCCGAGGGAAAGCAGCGGTATCATGTTCGCGCCGCATACAGCGTTGTTAGCCGCCTCTGCACAGGCGACACCCTCAACAGAACCCTTACCGAACTCCTCAGGATGTTTGCTGCGGCGTTTTCCGAAGTCATAACCTATATAGCATGCCAGCGCCGGCCCAAGACCTGGAAGAGCGCCTATCGCGCAGCCGATCGTTGAAGAACGGAGCCAGTGACGTATACTGGATTTAAAATCTTTTTTAGTAAAATTCTTATCGTCCTTCGTTTTCATCGGCGGTAACTGGGCTGAGGTATTGCCCCTTGCTACGGATTCGACCTGGTGCAGGATCTCACCAAGTGCAAGAGCTCCGATAAGCATGACAACGAGATCAATACCGCTGCTGAGTTTGAGAACGCCGAATGTCAGACGCGGAATGGTATAGGCAGGATCCATACCGATACTGCCGAAAAGAAGTCCTATGCAGCCGCACAGAAGACCTTTGACAAGTGAACGTCCGGCCGCCGATGCAATGATGGAAAGTGAGAAAAGCATCAGCACGGAATATTCTGCAGGACCGAACTTCAGCGCATATTTAGCAATAGGCTGCGCTATCAGGATCAGAACGATACTGGAAAACAGGCATCCGAAAGCAGAACTGTACAGCGCTGTTTTTATTGCTTTTCCGGCTTTGCCCTTTCGGGCGAGCGCATGACCGTCCGCCACCGTAGCCGCCGCTGCAGGCGTTCCGGGCGTACCTATCAGAACCGCAGATATCGAGCCACCGAAAGTTCCGGCATTATATGCCGCCAGCAGCATGATCAGAGACTGCGTAGGAGTAAGATAGTATGTCAGCGGGATAACAAGAGCTATGGCCATCGTGGCAGTCAGCCCGGGAATCGCGCCAAGCACCATACCAACAACGACACCACCGAATATATACAGCAGATTTTCCGGCTGAAGTACAGACAGAAATCCATCAAACAACATTGCAATCGAAGACAAAGAACTTTCCCCCCTTCTTGATCAAGGCAGTCTGATCATCAGTCCGTATGTCATACCTACGTAGATAATGACCGGTACCAACACAGCCGTCAGAATGATCTTCCATATCTTCCTCTGTCCATAGAGTGCAACAAGCACTCCCGTTGCCACGATAGTGGCAGGCAGATAAGGGATGAAATACATCGAAGCAACATAAAGGATTATGATACCAAGAGTAATAAGAACCAGACGTGTCTCTTTCCATTTAAAGGTATACGTCTCCTGATCTTCCGAATCTTTTCGTGTCTTACGAATACCCTGAATTAAGAGTGAGATCCCAAGCACCACTCCAATAGCAGAAATCAGATCCGGGAAAAAACGAGGCTGCGGATATCCGCCTTCCACATACTTGATCTGGGAAGGAATGATAAGGGCCAAAAGAAGAATCCCGAAGACCGTAAAGAAAACTCCCAGCCATATCTCAGCCTTTCCTTCTTTTAACGTCATAAGCTATATCTCTCTTCCTTTACATTTTTCGTCGAAATTAACCCGTTTTCGACGAAATTATCTTGATAAGAACACCATTAGGATAACAAAGCATTCCAGAATAATCAAGTAATTGAAGCAAAAAATATGAAAATTAATATTCTAAGAAGTAGTAATCTGAATTAATAAATTATTTTTTGCTATAAATAAAAATAACAATGCATGTTGACGTTACAATTTGCACATTGACAACTATTTTGTCGCAAAATAACAGGTGACGGTTCTTATACCTCACTATTTCAGTTTGATAAAAGAACCGTCACCTGTTATTTAATCATATCAGATGATAAACAATATTAAGATACTTTATCAGCGCTTCATTTCCGCCAGCAGATCATACAGCGCGTCCTGAGAGAGTACTCCGCGTTTCAGATCAGGCGGAAGCTCTCCCCGCTCATCTGCTTCGTAATCCTCCTGCCACTGTCCGCTTGTGTAATAATCGTCAAGAAGGCGGAGCTTTTCTTTGTCAGGAGAGGCTGATGCTTCATCAAACAGCTTTTCATATTTTTCGACTCGCTCGATCCGGTCCAGGCGATAGAACCGTTTATAGGTCTTTCCGCCGCGCTCCACGGTCTCATTCCACATGTATGCCGGTCTGCACCAGATCCCGCCGTCACCGTAGAGCGCCTTGTAAACTACCATGGCTTCCTCGGTCTCGCTATGCCGGGCAATGGCGATAACTTCATACTCATTTCCCTTGAAATGACGATATTTACCAACAGGGATCGAAGCCACTGCTTCTTCGTAAGTCGGGTGGACGATTATTTTTTCATACATGTTGATTATTTCTCCGTTCATTCATCTTCTTGGGATGAGGCTGTCGCACTATATGTATAATAATGCATAGGACTGTATATTATCAGAACCGCTTCGCGAACCTGATAATCCATTCTCGGCCGATTTCATCGGCCTTTTATCGGAATCAGCTTCGCTGCTTCCAATAAGTTGTATTCCTGAAAGAGACATTGCGGGTCCCGGTACTTCGCGATTCGCAAACGAAGTGCTGCGAGAGCGTTAGTACCGCTGGGGAACCCGCACTAATCAGTCTGTTTTACAGCTGCTTCTCTATCCAGTTTACGATATCGTTATAAACAGTCTCATGATCGTCTTCGTTCAGGATCTCATGACGGTCGTCTTCATAAAGCTTCATCGTAACATTCTTCATGCCGGCAGCTTCAAACATCGATTTGACCTTTGCGACCTGTTTGCCCATTCCTCCCACGGGATCTTTTGATCCGGCGATAAGGAATACCGGAAGGTTTTTGCTCATCTTTGCAATGTTTTCTTTCTTTCCGATAAACTGCAGGCCGCCCATCATATCCCTGAAAAGACCGGCAGTAGGTATTCCGCCGCAAAGCTCGTCAGCGATATATTTATCGACATTTGCCTGGTTCCTGCTTAGCCAGTCGCTGGCTGTGCGATGTTCGAATGGCTTATTGTATCCGCCAAAGGCGGTGTTGTTCAGCTTGGGACTTGGAACATTTGCGCCGTTTTTCTTGCATTCGCTGTTTGCCATCATTTTGCCTGCAGCCAGGATAAGCGGGCTCTGCTGCCCGGTACCGCAGATTATGGCTTCGTCAAAATCGAATGGATATTTTATGATATATGTCCTTGCAAGGAAGCTTCCCATGCTGTGTCCGAAAAGGATCGCCGGCAGATTGGGGTAACGTTCTTTCAATGTTTCATGCAGGGTCTTCATATCCTCTACTACGATATCCCATCCGTTCTCTTCCGCAAAAAACAGCCTGTTTTCCTCGCTGCTGACGCTCCTGCCATGGCCGAGATGATCGTTTCCGGCGACAGCATATCCCTTAGATGCCAGAAATGCCATGAAATCATCATATCTGTTTATATATTCGGCCACGCCGTGGGCGATCTGGATATAGCCCTTTATCTTCCCCTCCGGAACGATCTCCCTGACGTAGATGTTTGTCTTTTTGTCTGCTGATAAAAATTCAAATTCTTTGAAATCCGGCATTCTCATGCACCTCCTGGAATAGATGTCTGCTTTTTATTATATCATGATTAATTCTTTTTAGTAAATTTTCACCACTATGAGCGTGCCGTCTGTCACAGTGACTTTTGCTGTTTTCCCGGGCAGTACTTCATTGCTTATTCCATACTGGTATTCAGGAGTTATGGCGCCGTTTTCAAGCGGATATTTTGCGTTTTCTATTGTAATGCCGCGTGCGGGGCCGCCGGCAGCGATCAGCGAAAAGTATCTGCATTCATCACTTATTAACGCCGTATCAGAAGATCCGTCTGATGAAATAACCGATATTTCAGAACGGTCATATACGATCTTCGTTTCAGCGCAGCTTTTGCTCAGCATCATAAGTACTGAAATATTGCCCATCGTATGGTCGAATCGTTCACCTATCGCACCAAGCATTAGCACCTCGTCAAAGCCGCGGCGCATGGCTTCCTTAGCTGCAAAGAACGTATCGGTATCATCCTTTTCGGCCGGGAGCTTTATCATCTCACACTCAGGAAGCTCTCCCGTAAACGAATCCATATCCCCGACGACAAGATCCGGCTTTATACCAAGCATTTTGGCATGCCTGAGCCCGCAGTCGCAGAAAATATTGAAATCTTCTGGCCGAAGATATTTTTTTGCGAAATCAAGATCAGATATTGAAGCTCCGCTGACCAGAACACAGCGTTTCATAAATTCCCCTCCAGTTTTATTTAACATTCCGCTTTCTGATCAATTTATCAGCCGCGATGCAGATGATCACCGTGATCACCATATCCGGCAACGTGCAGCCTGTAATTATGTCAACTGACATCAACAGTCTGTATACGATAAATCCGATCACCCAGATCACCAGATTGCAGATGTCCGCTGCCTTGCCCTCATGGTTTTTCTTAAGTATATAATAATCCGCGATCAGAATGGCTGTCATCGGTGCGAATACCGAGCCGATAAGATACAGAAAGTCCGTGATATCGTCCATGGGAAATGCTACGGCGCCGATGGTGCCGATGATCGCAACAATGATGCCGAGCCATTTGGCATTCACCTTTTTGGAAAGCGATTCTCCGGATACACCGGCGGAATAGGCATCCAGAAAAGTAGTCGTGACCGTTGAAAAAACGATTATCAGAAGCCCTGCAATTCCAAGACCGGCCTTAACCATGATAAGAGCCACGTCTCCTTCTTCAGTCATGATCGCTGCGCCCATGCCTATTATATACATCCAGCAGCTTATTATACCGTACACTATTGCACTGACGCCTGCGGCTTTAACCGGCTCCTTAGCCTCTTTTGTATAGTCGCTTATGAGCGGCAGCCATGAAAGAGGCATCGCCACCGCCAGCTCGACAGCCGCGCCGAATGACATGGCGTCGCCTGCAGGGGAGCTGCCCGTGCCGCTTCTGAAAATGACGACGCAGAGCACGATGGTAAGAATGAAAAGCGCTGCCATCGCGACTGTATTGATTTTGCCGAGGCTCTTTATCCCTATCAGCAGCCACACGACGATCAGGCCTCCTATAACGATGCACCAGACCCATCTTCCTGCTGCCAGTATGCTTTCGGCCGCCAGCGCGCCGTCGTAGATCATTATGCCCGTCCAGCCGACGAGCTGCAGGATGTTCAGAAGGCTGAAGAAAAGGCCGCCCTTATTTCCGAAACTCATTTTCACGGTGTCCATTGCGCTTTTGCGCATCTTTCCGCCGATGACTCCGGCCGCAAAAAGCAGAAAGCATCCGATGATATGCCCGATGATTATTGCGGCTATGCCTTTGGAAAATCCCAGTACCGCAAAGCTGGTTCCGGTAATTATTTCTGCAATTGAAACTCCGGCCCCGAACCATATGAGGCCGTTCTCGAAGATCGATGTTCTCTTTTCCATTGTTCTCAGCCCTCCTTTGCGAATTCACCCGTAAGGTCAAAATTGTGCATAAGGGGTCCTGAGCCTTTGCCCAGATCGAGCATCGCTGATAATGCGCCCGAAAGATAAGCCTTCGCGCATCTTACCGCACTTTCAAGATCCATACCCTTCGCAAGATTGGAGGCTATGGCGGAAGAAAGTGTGCAGCCCGTGCCGTGAGTATTTGGATTGTTTATGCGTTCTCCGCAGATCCAGGATCTTTTCAGACCGTCGTACAGAAGGTCGTTAGCATCATTTATGCTGTGTCCGCCCTTTAAAAGCACAGCGCATCCGAATTTACCGTGAATGATCCCGGCAGCCTTTTCCATATCCCCGGCGTCTTTTATTTCCGCACCGGAAACGACCTCTGCTTCGGGGATATTCGGGGTGATAAGGGAAGCTATCGGAAAGAGTTTTTCTTCGAGTGCTTCAACGGCATCCGTCTTGATAAGGGCCGAACCGCTTGTCGCGACCATAACCGGATCGACGACGATGTTTTTTGCATCATATTTTTTCAGGCATTCGGCAATTACGTTTACAAGTTCCGCTGAAGATACCATCCCTATCTTGACTGCGTCGGGATAAATGTCTTCAAACACAGCCTCGAGCTGCTCCTTTAAAAATTCCGGAGTCGACTCGAGAATACTTCTCACGCCGGTCGTGTTCTGTGCCGTGAGCGCGGTTACCGCGGTCATTGCATACACACCATTCATGGTCATTGTTTTGATGTCTGCCTGAATGCCGGCGCCTCCGCAGGAATCCGATCCCGCGATCGATAATGCTGTTCTCATGATCATTCCTCTTTTCTTAAGATGTTAGCATTAAAGTTTTATTAAGCGACGCAAGGTGGTGCCCCCGGTCCGCCGCTGAATTTATATATAAGCTTTTTCACGTTGAGGCGCTGTCAGTAAAAATGACCTTCGGTCGTAGGCTCGCTCAGGATCATTTTTACTGGAAGCGCCTTCGATCGTGAAATTCACTTAATATCCCTAAAGTCAGTAATATAGATATCAGCCAGTTCTTTAAGTTCCTCCTGGTGCTTTTCCGCCGGGTCATAGACGGCTGCAAGAAGAAAGCCGTCGTTTTTTGCGGTCTGCGCAGCATGGTACGCATCTTCGAAAACCAATGTGTCATCTTTCCGGGTCCCCAGCCGCTCAAGTGCCGTCCGGTACATCACCGGCGTATGCTTATCACACTTAAGCTCTGACGCGCAGAAAATATACTCAAAATACCTGAGGAGACCCCATTTCTCCAGTACCTCGCCAACCAGTTGCTTATCTGTTATGGTCGCTACGCACATCTTCACTCCGGCATTGTGAAGCCTTTCCAGCAGCTCCGTCACGCCGGGCTTTGGCATGACGTCCGACAGGTAATGTATTTTCATCATTGAATATATTCCGTCTATGATCTCTTCAGGCGTCCTGATCACATTGTAGCGCTCCCTGAAATGATCCGCCGACTGTTCGAGCGTCATCTTAAAAAGTCTGTCGCCCAGATCCGGATCGGGCGTGGCGCCCTGAGCCGCCAGGTATTCGCACCCGGCTATGTCCCAGGCCGGCATGGAATCGGCGATCGTCCCGTCGAAATCAAAGATCGCGCCTTTTATCGTATGTCCACCGATAGTAAAATCTTCCACTTGATCATTGCCTTCCGTTATTGCTTTGCATGCTTTCACTGCAGTTTTTTTGAGTATTGCTTCCGCAAGAAGCATCTTTAACTTCCTGCATTCATCCTCAATATCTTCCGCGCCGAAAATAGCTGAAACCATTGCCGCCCCTGCGGCTCCGGAACTTCCAAGCAGCGGTATGTTTTCTTTATTTACTCCGCCAATAGCCACGACCGGGATATCTGTGGCTTTGCAGATCTTTTTAAACTCATCCATTGGCAGCGGTCTCGCGTCGGCCTTGGTAGATGTCCCAAACACCGCTCCCACACCCAGATAATCGGCGCCGTCAGCCTTTGCCTTCCGCGCCTCGGCAGCATTATGCGCGGAAACGCCGATAATGAACTCATCTCCGGCAATTTTTCTGACCTCTGCCGGATCCGCGTCCGACTGGCCCAGATGCACTCCATCCGCACCGGCTTTAAGCGCAATATCGTATCTGTCATTTATTATCAGCGGCACATCGTATTCATGGCAAAGCTCCTTAAGCTCTAAAGCCTCCTCTAAAAGCTCCTTATCGCTTAGATCCTTTTCGCGAAGCTGCACAATTGTCACGCCGCCCTTAAGCGCTGCTTCCACCTTTGCACGAAGCGCATCCCCGCTGCCGTCTGTCACCGCATACAGCAGCAACATTTCTTTTACAGATCTCATAAACATCAACAACTTTCTTTTTTTAACACGTTCGCCGCTTTATATATAATTATTCAGAGCACTGTATATTTCTGAAAGAGACATTGCGAGCCCCGGTACTTGGCGAGCGCGTCAGCAGGCGAGCCTTAGTACCGCTGGTCGCGAGCACTAAGCGGGAGCGGTCTCTTGAAGAAATATACAGGCTTTGTTTCAAGTTATATATAATAAGCAAAGGCCGCCCATTATGGGCAGCCTTAGCATACACATTTTTCATCCTTACGTTGGCATTACCCAAATCAAGTTTACGGTCGAAGGACACACCTTCCTCTCAGCCTGCTTTTGCAAGCTCCCGTTTATACTGTTTTGATATCTTCCGGTCCTCAGCCTCTGTTTATTATATAGATATAATTCTGGGCTGCCTCCGCTCTTTGCGTTCCCGGGAATATCTGTATTATGTGGTTGTAAATTTCAATTGCACTGTCATACTGTCCGGTCAGTCTGTAAGCATTGCCGAGATATGACAACGCGTCATATTCATCCGGCTTAACCTCTACAGCACGCTGCAGCCAAGCAATTGCGCTTACATAATCGTCACCGTTATACGCTGCGACACCGGCCGTAAGATACGTCGTATAAAGGACATTCGTGGTATCTGCAAGCAGATTTACGAGCATGGCCTGTGCATCTGACGAAAGCACTGTCGCGTCCACATTGATAAGGATGGATCTTGCCATTTCGTAGTTCGCACTTCTGTATGCGTTATATCCCTGGACCAGCTGCTCCATGACCCCTGTTTTAGTCGACGCCTGGCCAAGCTGCTGGCTTACGGTAGTTACCGATTCGTCATACCCGGCGATCTGGGCGTCTTTTTCTTCGATCTCGGCCGTCTGCTTCGCAATAATGGTATTGAGTTCGGCGACCTGCTCGTTGGCCGTACGGCTTACTTCCTGCTTTACAGACGGCACTACAAGGAACCACACGACCAGGATACCCATTATAATACCAAGGATGATGTAAATGAATCCCGAAAGCGGGCTTGTTTCACGAAGCGGCACCGGCTGTACCGTGTCGGCATCATTGATCCTTGACTCAGTATCGTTGAAGACCTCGTCGTCGATCACCAGTTTATCTCTGGCCGCCGACCTTCCTGTAATGTTTTCCAATGCCGTTAAAAAGGCATTCTTTCTTTCAGGAGTGATCACCTTCGAGACCAGTCCGCCTTCAGGCGAGGTCTCTTTACCGGTCTGCTCATCTACCTCTTTCAAATACCTGAGCGTGACATCATTCGTGCGGTCGATCGGAAGCGCTTTTTTTAATACGCTTCTTGCCTTTTCCCACTGCCTGTCTTTCATATATATAAGTGCCAGCAGATGATACGCCTTTATAAGATGCGGATTGGCCGTAACCACCTTTTTCAGCATCATTTCGGCAATATCTTCATTGCTGTCCCGGCAGGCCTCGAGCGCTCTGTTATAACGCTTTACGGACTGGTTTATCGCATCCAGATCCTCCGGATTCGACTGCAGGGCGTCGATATAATCGCAGGCAATATTGTTGGTGGGCTTTATGTTCTTGCTGATGATCCATTCGCTCAGGGCAGAGACCATTTCACCGGTCTCAAAGTAGATGAGGCCCATCAGGTTCCTGGCCTGAATATTGCGCTTATTGAATTTAAGGCTGCGTTCAAGCAGATCCATCGCTCCCGACAGATCTCTCACCTTTGCTTTGTCCAGAGCTTTGTTATAAAACGCGTTGGAGCTCTGTACAGCCTTTCTTTGTATGCTAAGATCGCAGCCGCAGTTTGGACACGTATCCTCGTGCCCTACGGATGCGCCGCAGTTCATGCAATTCATTTGCCTGTTCCTTTATTATCTGCTTCTTCGGCGGACTTCATTTCCTTGATGAGATCTATGACATCCATCAGATCCCTGCCGTAAATGGCATTTTCAACTTCGTCCACATCGAGGATCGGTTTGAATTTTTTCAGCTCTTCTTCATAATTCAGCATAACTGTCCCAGTCTTTCTTCGACCTGTGCCATCATCTGTTTATATTTTTCAAGCTTGTCACGCTCGGCTTTTACCTTCTCTTCAGGCGCTTTCGAAACGAATTTCTCGTTTCCGAGCATGCCTTCGCATCTTGCGACTTCCTTTTCAAGGCGCTGCTTTTCAGCGTTCAGTCTTTCTTTCTCTTTTTCTATATCCACAAGCTGATCCAGCGGGATATAGATCTCCGCGCCGGAGATGATAGCGGATACGGCCTTTTCATCGATTCCCGTCTTATCGGACTGTACATATATCTCTTCAGCTCTGGCAAGCGTTGCAAAGAACACTTTGCCGTCTTCAAAGGAATTACGTACTTTTTCATCGGCCGATACTACATATACATTCGCTTTCTTTGAAGGCGGAACGTTCATGTTAAGACGTACGTTCCTTATTCCTCTTACGGCTTCCTTTATGCGCTCGATCTCTTCGCCTTCTTTATCAAATGCCCACGCTTCGGATTTCTCCGGCCAGTCTTCCGTCATAATGGTCTCACGGTCCGGATTCAGCGTGCAGTATATCTCTTCGGTTATAAACGGCATGAACGGATGCAGAAGCTTGAGCGCACAGCCTAAAACGGTCTTCAAAGTCCACAGAGCAGCACCCTTTGTCTCATCGGTATCGGAGTAAAGACGCGGCTTTACCATCTCGATATACCAGTCGCAGAACTCTTCCCAGATGAAGTCATACACCTTCTGGACCGC
>CADBMM010000287.1 GCA_902795795.1 uncultured Lachnospiraceae bacterium
AAGGTAAAAGAAGAGATAAACAGACTTGCAAAGCAGTACGGAAAAGAGAAACTTTAAAAATGATTCCGGGACAAAAACAACGGTGATTCGGAATACATGTTTTGGACCGGGCCGCGGGTGCCGGCCAAAGACAAGGAGGACGGGATGAAGAAAGCGATCCTTTTATTGACGGCAATAATATTTGCGTTGTTTGCATTTCCTGCGTGTGCCTCGGCAGGCAGTGGTTCCATTGCGGAGGAAGGAAAATGCGGGGACGATCTGACATTCAAATATGATAAAAAGACAAAAACACTCACAATTTCAGGCACAGGGGATATGTCTATAGAGAGGCATTTTTTCCGTGATTATGAAATTAAGACCCTTGTTCTGGAGGATGGAATGACCTCTATAGCTGCCACCGCGTTCTACGGACATCATGAGCTTGAAGGAGAATTAAGTCTCCCGGCCAGCTTGAAGAAGATATCGGAATTTGCTTTTTATGGCTGTGATGGACTTACCGGTGACCTGATCCTGCCGGAGGGGCTTGAAAGCATAGAAAGCTATGCTTTCAGGGACTGCTCGGGGTTTGAGGGCGATCTTGTGATCCCTGATGGAGTCAAGTCAATAGGAGACGAGGCGTTTGAATATTGCAGCGGGTTTAACGGAAACTTAAAGCTGCCGGAAACGCTTGAAACTTTGGGCTATGCTGTGTTCAATCAGTGCAGCGGATTTACGGGAGACCTTGTTATTCCCGATTCGGTGACATCACTAGGCGGTTATGCCTTCGGAAACTGTACTGGATTTGACGGTATGCTTACACTTTCCGCAAACCTCAGGGAGATCCCGCATAATGCATTCTATTATCTTGAGAATATTAAAGGAGATCTGATAATACCGGATTCAGTAGAAGTTATAGGAGAGCAGGCGTTTCAGGGATGTGGTTTCGATGGGGAGTTGACGCTCAGCGTTAACGCTGTGAAAATAGGCCAATATGCATTCTCATATAATGAGAGTCTGAAGGGCACGGCGAAGATACCGGATGGAACGGTCATAGTAAATTCTCATGCGTTTTCGAACTGCGGCAGTCTTGAACATGTGATCTTTCCTGAAGGGCTTAAATATATCTCGGACGCAGCATTTTATGACTGCGGCAGTATAAAGGAAATGCCGAAACTTCCTGACAGTCTTCTGGTCATCGGAGATATGGCCTTTGTGTCATGCGTTGAAATGGGAGGTGAGCCTGTTCTCCCGGAGGGACTGGTATCCTTAGGCAGAGGCTGCTTTGCCGGCTGTACCGCGCTGACCGGCGAGCTTAAGCTGCCGGATTCGCTTTTGAATATTAAAGAAGGAGCGTTCGGGTACTGCTCAGGCCTGACCGGCGAGCTTATAATACCGGACTCTCTGCGAAGCGTAGGCTATCAGGCTTTCGCACTCTGCGAAGGACTGACAAAGGTATATTTCGGCAACGGCATAATGACTGTCGGAGGAAGAGCCTTTGAAGGCTGTACTGGACTTGAGAAGGTCGAATTTTCGGGAATCACGCCGGATTATTACACAGATGAAAATGAAAGCAGCTTCCCGGAGGGCTGCGAAACAGTTAAAAGTTCGGATGAGAACTGGACTGATATCTGGAAGGCAAAGGTCTCGGAGGCGGAAGCGCCCGACGGAAATGATCAGGATCCATCATCAGATGATGGAATGTTTGCTGACGGAGAAGTACCTTATTACTGGACCGATTCCCTTGGCGGCGAGCCGTTTTCAGGGATCGGCGGATATGCCGGTGCGAGCCTTTCTTTTGAAGGCAGCGAGATCGCCGTCCTTATCAATGATAAAGAATATTGCCGTGTTCCATTCACGGCCGATCCAAACGCCTATGAGGAACAGGTAATAGAGATGGAAGGCTTTTATCTGATGGACGGTTATATTACAAAGCTTGAATATTTTGCCGGATACGGCTTCTGCGGTGTGCTTAAGGGTACGATAAAGACGGATGACGGCTTGGAAAAGGCTGTATATTTCGCGACCGGTTCCGAGGAGCAGGTAATGTATTCCGAAGAGATCGGCCTGTTTGAAAAAGAGAAAATGGAAGATATAAGCTGAAGTGATCCGCGGGCGGATCGGCCGCCGGGATCATATATTCAGGAAAGTGCCGGAAATGAAGGGGGGCATGGCCTCAGCTTGAAGCGCACAATAAGCTACACAATAAAAAATGAAGATGAAGGGCGGAAGATAAGCGGCTTTTTGCGCGAAACAGGGTATTCTTATCAGAACCTGGTGGAGCTTAAAAAGATACCGGAAAGCGTGATATTGAACGGTGAGCCTGTATATTTGAACACCAGACTGAAGACGGGAGATGCGCTTGAGATAAGGATCACCGAGACTGAAAGTTCAAAGCACATTCCTCCGGTGGATATTCCGCTGGATATCGTTTACGAAGACGGAGACATCATAGTCCTTAACAAACCGGCCGGCATGCCAACACACCCATCCAGAAATAATTATGAAAATACCTTGGCTAACGGTCTTGTAAAATACTATCAGGATATGGGCGAGGATTTCGTATTCCGCTGCACGAACAGGCTGGACCGGGACACTTCAGGACTGATACTTGTTTCTAAACATATGGTAAGTGCGTCGATCATGGGCGACATGGTCAGGGAACGCCGCTTTTCGAGAGAATATCTGGCGATCTGCAGGGGATCGGTCACTCCGAAAGCCGGTACGATAGACGTTCCTCTTGGAAGAAAGAGCGGATCGATAATAGAACGGTGCGTGGACTATGAAAACGGTGAAAGGGCAGTGACCCATTATGAAGTCATGAAAGAGGCTTATGGGCACAGCCTTGTGAAACTGAAGCTGGATACAGGACGCACGCATCAGATCAGGATCCATATGAAGCATCTGGGATTTCCGCTGATAGGGGATTATCTCTATAATCCCGATTTTGAGCGGATGAACAGACAGGCGCTGCATTCATACCGCATCAGGTTTGAACACCCGGTAACCGGAGAGCATATGGAGTTCACCTGTCCACTGCCCGAGGATATGAAGTGGATAGATGAGGCCTGATAAATGCAGGTAAAAAAGTACGGATCGTGACAGACAGGATATTGCTTATCTGAACACGACTGACAAAATGTCTAGATATGAGAGAAAATTCAGAAAATTAAATCCATGTAAAAAAATATTAAAAAAACTGTTGACAGAAAGAAATAATTGCGCTATTATTTAGACAACAAAAGAGAGAAAGAAAAAACCCACCGCAAGTAGAGGAGATTTACTCCTGATAGAAAAGAAAAATAGAGTTGGTGAAAGAGTTAGTATCCGGTATTTCTTTTGAAGACAGTCCAAAGAATTGATAGAACAGTCAAACAGGACAAATTAAAACGGGAGGTACGGTCCAATGGGATCTAAATAATCGGTAATTATCTGGATAAGTTAAAACCTCTTACTTTAAAGAAGAGTTCATATAGATGAATAGAAATAGATAGAAGAACATAGAAGCTGAATGAACTAAGTAATAGGTAAACAGTTAAAAAGAAAGATAGTTATCATTTAATCAGATCACCAAATCTAAACAGGAGGTACGGTCCGAAAAAAACTGAATATTGATCTCATATTCCGAGAAAGAGAAGGTGTAGATAATGAAATTACTGGAAATTCATTAAAGACCCGGTCGAGAAGAAAAAGTATCGATCGGGTCTTTTATTTGCGCGCCTGCAATAAGCCATGCGCAGACTTAATGACAGACGGACAGCGAGAGCTTGCTCTTTGCTGGACGTATGGCAGAAAGGATGCATACGGCGAAAGCCGTGACAGTGAGGGCACGAAGTGCACGTAACTGTCAGTATGGCTTAAAGAAAATTGTATTATTTATAAAAAATATTGTACTTGCAGATAGATTGTGATAAAATTAACCAAAATCAATACTTTAGCAGAGTAGAATGATGTGCGTTAAGTGCCGCGTGAACGGGGAGGTGTCATGCGGACGAAGATAAATGCATATGCATAATGTCACGGTACATGGTTCGCATCCCACTGCTGCACATATTAAGGCATCTTTTTATGCGTAGCTTCATGGAGTACTGCGTAAGGAGGTGTTTTTTATGTTATACGAAGAGGCTTTGGCATATCTTAATTCAGTTTCTGTAAGCGGTATCATTATGGGGCTCGATTCCATAAAGGCTCTGACAGCAGAGCTTGGGAACCCTCAGGACGATCTTAAGGTCATTCACATTGCCGGTACGAACGGCAAAGGATCCATACTTAATTTTACATCAAATATACTTACGGAAGCTGGATACAAGGTCGGTGAATACAGTTCTCCTTCTGTACTCGGATATCTTGAAAGATTCCAGATCAGCGGAAAATGGATGAAGGAGGACGAGCTGCCGCCGCTTGTGGAAAGGGTAAAAGCCGCTGCAGACCGAATGACCGAAAAGGGACTTGCCCATCCTACGGTATTTGAACTGGAAACAGCTATCGCTTTTCTTTATTTTAAAGAAAACGGATGTGATTATGCCGTGATCGAATGCGGAATGGGCGGAGAGCTGGATTCTACAAATATAATAAAAAACCCAATGGTCTGTGCGTTTGCTGCCATAAGCCTGGATCATGTGGGAATGCTCGGAAATAATATAAAAGAGATCGCGGAAACAAAATCAGGAATAATAAAACCCGGTGCTTCGGTCGTTATCGGCTGGCAGAAGCCGGAAGCAGAAAATGTGCTGAAGGAGAAGGCAAAAAAAGCCGGCGCGAAAATAACAGAGATACAAAAGGATAAACTCACTCGCGATGATGCAGTAAACGGACAGGAAAACGCCGGCGGAGAATCATCCGCGGAAAAACGTTTTGAAGGCCAGAAGTTTTCTTATAAAGGCTATAAGGATCTGCATATAACACTGCTTGGAAAACACCAGACAGAAAACGCTGCGGTCGCGATAGAGATAGTCGATGCCCTTAAGGAAAAGGGGGCGGTCATAAATGAAGACAATATACGTTCCGGGCTGGAAAAGGCAATATGGCCGGGACGGTTCGAGATAATAAAGAAGCCCGGCGGACAGATATTTATAGTAGACGGAGCCCATAATGAAGATGCTTCGAAAAGACTGGCCGAAAGTCTGGATGAATATTTCGGAGAAGAAAAACTTGAAGCGGTCATGGGAATCTTTAAGGACAAGGCCTATCAGACAGTTATAAAAAACCTTGCGCCTCACCTTAAAAAGGTATATACCATCGACCTGCCTGATAAAAAACGGAATTTCGGAAAAGAAAATCTTGCTGAAGAATTAAAACAGATGAATATAGATGCTGAGCCTGCTGCTTCGCTTAAAGCGGCCATAGAAAAGGCGGAAGGCAGCGTTCTAGTTACAGGGTCACTTTCTTATCTTGGCGAAGCGAGAAAATGCATCGCGGAAAGGAAAAAAGAATTGGATAAAGAAAAGATCATGAAAGCAGTAACCATGATGCTTGAAGGCATAGGAGAGGATCCTGAAAGAGAAGGCCTTCGTGGTACCCCGGACCGCATCGCGCGCATGTGCGAAGAGATATTCGCTGGGATGGGACAGACTGCCGAAACGCATTTAAGCAAGGTGTTTGACTGCGAAAACAGCGAGATGGTAATGGAAAAGGATATCCGGTTCTATTCGTTATGCGAGCATCACATGGTGCCGTTTTTCGGAAAGGTCCATATCGCATATATTCCGGATGGTAAGGTAGTAGGCCTCTCAAAACTGGCAAGAACGGTCGAAGTCTACGCCAGAAGACTTCAGATACAGGAGCAGATGACGACGCAGATCGCTGACGATATCATGAAATATCTTGAGCCGAAGGGCGTTATGGTCGTATGTGAGGCAGAGCACATGTGCATGACGATGCGCGGCGTGAAAAAGCCGGGAGCAAAAACGGTAAATATCGTGACCCGGGGCTGCTTCGAGAGTGACGAGTCTCTTAAAAATATGTTCTTCCACATGCTGGAGGTCGGGGAGTGACGAAGGAGGAAAAACGCGCCGAAATCGCCAGAATGAAGAGAGTGATGGATGTGTTTTCAGATCCGGAATTTACAGACTGCCTGAATGAAACGTCGGAGCTTGAAAAAGACCGCGTATTCTGCAGACATGATCTGACTCATCTTAAAGATACCGCAAGGCTAGCGTATATATTTTCACTTGAAAGAAATTACGGACTGGATAAGGATATCGTTTATACGGCTGCACTGCTTCACGATTGCGGAAGGGCCAAGGAATACAAGACCGGGGTATCACATGATATTGCCGGCGCAAGGATCGCACGCCGTATTCTGGAAAGATATGATTTTTCTGTATCTGAGACTGAAATGATCATCGCTGCCATAGAAGGACACCGCGGAAATCGTAAAGCAGACTGCGGGGAGAAGGCCTACAGGCTTGCCAAAGTACTTTATGACGCGGACAAGCTTTCACGGGACTGTTTTTTATGCAAAGCCTCGAAGGACTGCAACTGGAGCGATGAGAAAAAGAACATGAATCTGTTTTGACCCACATATGTTTTCGGTTAAAAAAATATGAAGATCGGGAAAAAAGAATTCGACGTAAATAATAAAACCTATATAATGGGTATCCTTAACGTGACCCCGGATTCGTTTTCCGACGGCGGAAAATGGGCCGGACGTGATGCGGCGCTCAGGCACGCTGAGGAAATGATAAGGGACGGCGCTGATATAATTGATATCGGCGGAGAGTCCACCAGACCGGGTTACGTTCAGATCTCAGTTCAGGAAGAGACGGACCGCATAGTGCCGGTCATAGAAGCTCTCAAATCAGAATTTGACATCCCCTTATCTGCAGATACATACAAAAGTGAGGTCGCCGAGGCCGCGCTTTGCGCCGGCGCTGACCTGATCAACGATATCTGGGGATTTTTGTACGATGAAAAAATGGCTTTTGTCGTAAAAAAATACGATGCTGCCTGCTGTCTCATGCACAACAGGGACGAAGCTGTATACAACGATTTTTTAAGCGACATGTGCGCAGATCTTCAAAAATGTGTTGCGGCAGCTAAAAACGCCGGGATAGCAGAAGATAAGATCATCCTCGATCCGGGCGTGGGTTTTGGAAAAACATATGAGATGAATCTGGATGTACTGGCCAATCTTAAACTTTTCAATAAGCTGGGATATCCAATGCTGCTCGGCACATCCAGGAAATCTGTCATAGGGAAGACCCTGGATCTGCCTTCCGATCAGAGAGAAGAAGGCACTATCGCAACGACGGTGATGGCTGTACAAAGCCGCTATGCATTTGTGCGCGTGCATGACGTCCTTAAGAACAAAAGGGCAATAAAGATGACGGAGGCTGTTATGGTAAGAACGGCAGAGCGCGCAGGCAAAAGATAAAAAAATTTAAACAGGCCGGTATTGGCCGGACGCTTTAAGATCGGTAAGGATAAAATGGATAATATAATCATCAAAAATCTGGAAGTATTTGCAAGACACGGAGTTCTGCCTGAGGAAAATACCATCGGGCAGAGATTTTTTGTATCATGCGAAATATCCCTGGACCTACGGAAAGCCGGGAAAACGGACGCCATGGAGGATTCCGTGAGCTATTCCGACATCGCGCATCTCATAAAAAAGACGATGGAAGAGAACATATACAAGCTGATCGAACGCTGTGCCGAAAGAGTCGCCGAGGAGATCCTGAAGTTCGATTCGCGTATCGTGTCTGTCAGCGTGGAGATAAAGAAGCCCTCGGCGCCCATCGGACTGCCGCTTGACTATCCGGCGGTATTGATACATAGGGCGTGGCACGAGGTATATGTGGCCCTGGGATCGAATCTCGGAGAATCGCGCGCGATAATAGAGCAGGCGGTAGAGCGCCTTAAGCAGTTTGAAAATATAAAGATAGACAGGGTATCGACACTTATAGAAACCAAGCCTTACGGAGTGACGGACCAGCCCATGTTTTTAAACGGTGCAATGCGGCTTTATACTCTTCTGACTCCGTACGAGCTTCTGGATGTGCTGCATGAGGTCGAAAAAGAGGCCGGACGTGAAAGAAAGATCCACTGGGGTCCGAGAACGCTGGATCTCGATATCCTGTTTTACGATGATCTCATTACCGATGACGAAGTGCTCTGCATTCCGCATCATGATATGAAAAAAAGAGATTTTGTTTTGAAGCCAATGGCCGAGATCGCGCCTTATAAGGTGCATCCGGTATATAAAAAGCGTATGGAAGAAATGCTCGAAGACTTATCCGGAGGACAGAAATGGGAAAGGTAATTGGTATAGATCTCGGAACCACGAACAGCTGCGTGGCCGTTATAGAAAATGATGAGCCGGTCATAGTCCCGACATCGTCTGGAGCGAGAACGACTCCGAGCATCGTAGCTTTTACAAAAAACGGTGAAAGACTGGTCGGAGAGGCTGCCAAACGTCAGGCGGTCGTAAATCCCGACCGGACCATAGCTTCGATAAAGAGGCAGATGGGAACGAACTGGAGCACCAGGATAGACGGCACGGTCTACAAGCCCCAGACGATAAGCGCAATGATACTGATGCAGCTTAAAAAAGAAGCTGAGGATTTCCTCGGGCAGAAAGTGACTGATGCTGTAATTACCGTCCCGGCTTATTTTAACGATGCCCAGAGACAGGCCACGAAGGATGCCGGGAAAATAGCCGGGCTGAATGTCCTGAGAATAATAAACGAGCCGACGAGTGCGGCCCTTTCTTATGGGCTCGACCATGCGGAACCGCAGAAGGTCATGGTATATGACTTAGGCGGCGGAACCTTCGATGTTTCGATAATTGAAATAGGCGACGGGGTGCTGGAAGTACTGGCAACATCAGGTGATAACCATCTTGGCGGAGACGATTTCGACGACAGGCTGAAGAACTGGATCGTTTCAAAGGTAAAGGAACAGACCGGAGCCGATGTTTCGAGGGATTATACTGCGATGCAGCGTATTAAAGAAGCTGCAGAGCAGGCAAAAAAAGAGCTTTCGACTGCCGAGACGACACAGATAATACTGCCTTATCTGAGCCAGCACAGAGGAGAGCCGATACACGCCGAGCTGAGCCTTACAAGGACTGAATTTACCAGGCTCATATCTGACCTTATAGACAGGACGGCCGGGCCGGTGAACAATGCCTTGAGCGATGCCGGGATAAGGGCGTCGGAGCTTGGAAAGGTCCTTCTTGTGGGAGGATCCACAAGAATACCCGCGGTTCAGGAAAAGGTGCGTTATCTTACCGGGATCACCCCTTCAAAAAGCGTCAATCCCGATGAATGTGTTGCACAGGGGGCAGCGATACTTGGAAGTACCCTTTCAGGACACGCTATAGTAGCTGCCGGAACCGGACAGGATCTGCTTCTGCTGGACGTCACACCGATGAGCCTCTCAATAGAAACTATTGGCGGCGTGGCAACAAGGGTCGTTAACAGAAATACCACGCTTCCGACAAGATATTCGCAGATCTTCTCGACCGCGGCGCCTTATCAGGGCTCCGTAGAGATCCGCGTGCTCCAGGGCGAACGCCCCATGGCACGGGATAATAAGCTGATCGGCACATTCAAGCTTTGGGGAATACGGCGCGCACCGGCCGGTGTTCCGCAGATAGAGGTCACTTTTGATATCGACGCGAACGGTATCCTTACAGTTTCCGCAAGAGATCTGGATACAGGCAAAGCACAGTCGATCACAATAACGGCAGACGACCGCATGAGCGATGCCGAGATCGAAAAAGCCATGAGAGACGCGCAGGAATACGCAGGCTACGACGATCTGCGGCGCGAAGCGATAACGCTTATTAATGAATCGAATACAGTGCTTTCCAGAACGGAGCGGTATATAAAAGAGAACAAAGGAATGGATAAGGGCTTTAAGAAGCAGCTTAAGAACAGCTGCTCGGATCTCCAGAGGCTTATAAGCCGCACGAGAGTCGATTCCATAAACCGTGATGAAATGGAAAACATCAGGCGGGCAAAGGAAGAACTTGAGAGGATAACGCCCGCGGAAATGTAACAGAGAGAAATGTAA
>CADBMM010000288.1 GCA_902795795.1 uncultured Lachnospiraceae bacterium
AGGGCACAGCAGGGCATAATCTTTATAGACGAGATAGATAAAATAGCGAAAAAACCTGAGGTAAATGTACGTGACGTCAGCGGACAGGCGGTCCAGCAGGGACTTCTGAAACTGCTGGAAGGCAGCGAAGTAGAGGTGCCGGTAGGCGCGTCCAGCAAAAACGCCATGGTCCCGCTTACCACGATAAACACGAAGAACATTCTGTTCATCTGTGGCGGAGCATTTCCGGACCTGGAGGAAATAGTTAAAAGAAGGCTGCTTAAGTCTTCGGGCATCGGATTCGAAAAAGAACTCAGGGACAAATACGATAAAGACAATAACATCCTGCAGAAGGTGACGACGGAAGATCTCAGAGAGTTTGGCATGATTCCGGAATTCCTGGGAAGACTGCCTATAGTGTTTTCGCTTTCGGCACTTGACGAGGATATGCTTGTACGCATCCTTAAGGAACCCAGAAACGCCATCATGAAGCAGTATGAAAAACTGCTGGAGCTGGATGAAGTCAAACTTACATTCGAGGATGAGGCCCTCCATTCCATTGCGAAAAAAGCACTGGAGAAGAGCATGGGAGCCAGAGCCCTGAGAGCAGTTCTGGAAGAATATATGCTCGATATCATGTATGAGATCCCCAAAGATGATAATATCGGGGAAGTCATAATCACAAAAGAATATATCGACGGAACCGGCGGACCGAAAATAATCATGAGGGGACAGCAAAAGCTTCTTCCCTCATCATAAACTGGTGCTATAATAAATTAATAATAAATGCAGCCCGTTAACCAATGCTTCAAATGAATCATAAAGGAGAGAACTATGGAAACATATGGCCTTGAAAAGCTGGGAATAATAAACCCGCTTGAAATCTACAGGAATCTTGAGCCTGCACAGCTCGTTGAAGAAGCTCTCTATAATGGAGAGGGAAGCCTTTCAAAGAGCGGCGCCCTTGTCGTATATACAGGAAAATATACCGGACGTTCACCCGATGATAAATTTATAGTAGATACACCGGCAGTGCATGACACTATAGCATGGGGTAAGGTAAACCGTCCGATATCTCAGGAGACCTTCAATGCCCTTAAGGCCAAGCTTGCCGCATATTTCCAGAACAAGCAGATCTATCTGTTCGACGGTTTCGCAGGAGCAGATCCGGTGTGCACGAAAAAGTTCAGGATCATAAACGAACTTGCAAGCCAGAACCTGTTTATCCATCAGCTCCTTATCCGTCCGACGAAAGAAGAGCTTGAGAACTATGGCGAACCGGATTTCACAATAATTGCGGCTCCCGGCTTCAAGTGCATTCCGGAGATCGATAATACAAACTCAGAGGCGGCCATCCTCGTTGATTACGAGCAGAAGCTTGTACTGATCGCCGGTTCCGGATACGCCGGAGAGATCAAGAAGAGCGTATTCTCGGTAATGAATTATATCATGCCGCAGCAGGATGTTCTTCCTATGCATTGCTCAGCAAACATGGATCCCGAAACAGGCGAGACTGCTGTTTTCTTCGGACTTTCAGGCACAGGCAAGACGACCCTTTCTGCAGATCCGGCGAGAAAGCTTATCGGTGACGACGAGCACGGCTGGTCTGAAAGAGGCGTATTCAACTTCGAAGGCGGCTGCTATGCAAAGTGCATCAACCTCGATCCGGAAGGCGAGCCTGAGATCTACGGAGCAATAAGGTTCGGTTCTCTGGTAGAGAACGTTGTAATGGATGAAGAGACCCGCGAATTCGATTTCTTCGATTCCAGATTTACCGAGAATACCCGTGTCGGATATCCGGTCGACTATATTTCAAACTGCCAGATCCCGAGCGTGGGCGGCATTCCGAAGGTAGTTATCTTCCTTACGGCAGATGCGTTCGGCGTACTTCCGCCGATCTCAAGACTTGACAGAAACGCTGCCATGTATCATTTCGTCACAGGCTTTACATCAAAGCTTGCAGGTACGGAGCGTGGAATTAAGGAACCCGTACCGACATTCTCGACTCTTTTCGGAGAGCCATTTATGCCGATGGATCCCAGCGTTTACGCAAACATGCTCGGAGAGCGTATAGATAAGTACAATACAAAAGTATATCTTGTAAACACAGGATGGACCGGCGGCCCGGCTTCAGGCGACGGAAAGCTC
>CADBMM010000289.1 GCA_902795795.1 uncultured Lachnospiraceae bacterium
TCACTTCTACATTGAGAGCGATGCACGTAACAGGATCCTCGAACAGATCGAACGGGAGAAGGTCGATGAGACTTTCGATAATGCCAGATTCTCGAGGCGGATGTTCGAAGCCGCACTTGAAAAACAGGCTGAGCGTCTGAGCGAGAACATAGATAATTTAAAACCTGAGGACTTGCAGGTCCTGAAGGCGGAAGACTTCGTGCCGCTTAAGGCTTCTTCGAATAAAGATTACCTGAAGGAGCTTGAAGAGCTGATCGGACTGCCGGGCGTGAAGGAAGAGGTCCGCCATCTGGTGAACTCAGCGAAGATCCTGATCGAGAGCCGAAACCGCGGCCTGGATACCGCGGACGATGTGATCCCGCTGAACCTGGTATTTACGGGCAATCCCGGTACAGGTAAGACCACAGTCGCACGAATCCTGGCGAAGATCTACACACAGCTTGGACTGCTGAAGCGCGACGATATATTCGTTGAGTGCACTAGGGGCGACCTTGTCGGAGAGTATCAGGGCCATACTGCTGTAAAGGTGCGCGAGAAGGTGAGAGAGGCACTTGGTGGAGTCCTGTTCATTGACGAAGCGTACAGCCTGCGGATCGACGATCACGACAGCTTCGGACTGGAGTGCGTGAATGCGCTGATCACGGAGATCGAGAACAACCGAGATAAGCTCGCGGTGATCTTCGCTGGCTATACGAATGAGATGGAGGCTTTTCTCGCTACGAATCCTGGCCTTAAGAGCCGCATGGCACGGACGATCGAGTTCACGGATTACACAGACGAGGAGCTGGCAAAGATATTCTTCTTCAACATGAAGAAGCGAGGATATACCGTAAACGCTGACGAGGCATTCGTTACAGACTTCATCGCTGCCCGTTCACATACGAAGGACTTCGGAAACGCGAGAGGCGTCCGGAATTTGTGCGACGATGTGCTTCGGAATATGAAGGCCAGACTGATCGCGTCGGATGACCTGTCGGTATTGACGAATGAGCAGCTGACAGAGATCCTGCCGGAGGATTTTTCTTAATGAGAAAGAATAGAAAAAGTATAAAAATACTGGCTTTTACTGCTGCGGCAGCGCTATTTATCGGGAGTTTATTTCCGCTAAATTCCTATGCTGACGAAATCATCGAAAATTCGACCGAAACAGTCGAAAACAATAGCGAAATCGGCTCTGAAGGCGTTAATACCAACGGCAATGATACCTCTGGCGAAGGCGGAAACACCAATGGCGATGATGGCATGAACGAAGTTGGAAATACCAGCGGCGATGATGCCGGAAATGAAAGCGTAAGCACCAATGGCGATGATGCTGTAATGGAAGACGTAAACACAGGTGGTGATAATGCCGGAACTGAAGGTGGAAACACCAGCGGTGATGGTGCAGGAAACGAAGATGGAAACACCAATGGCTTTAACGCCGGAGGTGACGATGAAAATACCGGCAGAGGTGATGCTACAGAAGGCTTAACACCAGGAAATACTGATCTGCTGGAAAATGGGCAGACAGAGATCGTTCCCGAGATCAGTCTTGTATTCAATGAAGCATACACCCGCTTTGACCTTGTTCTCAGTGGTTATGATGCTGCGGAGGGCGAATTCCTCAGGGGAGCTATCTGGAGCGAAGCAGGAGGGCAGGATGACCTGGAGTGGGTCGGGCTTACGAAACAGGCCGACGGAACATATAAGAAGGCGGTAAACATCTCTGATTTTTCCGATCCGGGAATCTTTGATATTCATGTATATAAATACTCAGCTGACGGGACAGCGGCTTATCTGACAGGAATATCAGCGGATGTGCCGACGATAACTGTGGGCGATCTTGAACTTGTTTCAGGTATGACAAACGGTATCGCCGATATCGCTTCTGAAGCAGTGAGCTGCCAAAGCGGAATAATAAGTGCCAGGGCAGCAGCCTGGAGCAAGGCTGACCAGAGCGACCTGTACTGGTATGACATGCAGAAGGATCCGGACGGGAACTGGACATTTGCTATTGATCTGAAGAATCATAAAAACAATATAGGCAATTACAACGTGCATATGTATGCCGTAGACGGAAACGGCTTTACACGTTATGCTGCGGGAAAGACATTTGATTTCAGCGGCCTTGCCGGCGACATGCTGGTAACGGTAAGTTCATCCGACGGGACGTATACCACGGAGATCACCGGATTTTCAAGTGCTGCCGGGTATAAAGAGATCAGAGTCGCCACGTGGACCGCTGAAGGCGGGCAGGACGATATTTCATGGCATTCGCTTAAGGTGTCGGAAGAAGGCGACTATGCCTCAGTTACTTCATCCATTTCGGATTTTAAGCACTACGGAACTGCCTACGCCCACGTTTATGTGGTCATGGCTGATGGATCGCCTTTGTTCCTTGACGGCTGTGAATTCAGCCTGAAAGCGCCTGCTTCCGGCGAAGTAACGGCTGAGCCCTCTGAGGATGGGAGCTTTGTACTTACACTTCCGGGTCTTGAAAGCGATCTGCCTGTCAGTGAAGTGCGTATGGCGGTGTGGAGCGCAGCTGACCAGTCAAATCTTTACTGGTATACGGCTGAAAAATCGGATTCGGACTATGTGGTGAGCGGAAGCCTTTTGAACCATAAGAATATGTCCGGGACATACTATGTACATGTTTATGTTTATCCGGAAAATGCTCCTGCTGTCTTTGTTTCCGGTACAACGATGAAGTTTGAAGGTACCTCGGGAGAGATACTGTTTAAAGATAATGCACAGGAAACAGGCGTCAGTGAGGAAACGAGCTACAGACTCAGTATTTCCAATGTTATATCACCGAGTGGAATCAGCAAGCTGCAGTTTGCGGTCTGGAATACTTCCGATACGGGAAATATCAGATGGTATACCGCTGCGAAAGATCCGGACGGCACCTATTATGCAGACGTGCCGATAAGCGATTTCAGAAAGCTTGGACAGTATGTAACGCATGTATATATAACAGATGCTTCCGGAAATCTTTCCTATCTCGACGGCAAGATAATAATGAATGTGACCGGTACGGTCATGGGAGCGGCCATGGAGGCCGGCAATGACGATACGAAGAATGGAACCTTCGATGTGATCGTAAGCGGTGCTTACGCACCCTCCGGAATAGAAAGCATGACGTTTTACGCCTGGACGACACAAAATCAGTCGGACATGCACGCTTACGCCGGCGAACGTCAGAGCGATGGAAGCTATAAAATTAGGGTGAATATCGCAAACCACAATTATAACGGCGGGAAATTCTATATCCATGCCTATGCAGTAATGGGCAACGGAATAAGTACCTTTGCCGCTGGCGCGGAGCATACATTTACCCCGTCGCAAGAGGCAATAATATCCAATGAAGCGCGCAGGATCATTGCCTCGGCAAAGACCACACCGACGACCCCGCCCGGATATTGTGCAATGTGGATCTCAAATGTTTATAGAAATGCGGGGCTGCCGGTTCCATTAGGCGATGCCCGTGATATGTGGGCCAGGATGAGCACCCCTGTAAGCAATATAAAGCCAGGCATGGCGGTAGCCGTAAGGCATTCCGGACCTACGGGTGACAGCTGGACATACGGACATATCGGCATTTATATCGGCGACGGTCTGGTAATGGATTCAACCGGAAGAGTTAATACGAGACCCCTGAGTACATGGATCGCTTCATACGATTACACCGGAACGGTCCGCTGCGGATACCTGCTTTGATGCAGGCAGTTCAGGAGATAATAAATACACCCGGCAGTAAAAGGCCGGGTGTATTTTTAAGGAGATGATATTCACATGCATGATAAAAAACCTGAAATGATAAAGATCAGAGGAGCGAGAGTGCATAATCTGAAGAATATTGACGTTGATATTCCGCTGAACAAGATAGTTGGGATCGCCGGCGTGTCGGGCTCGGGAAAATCATCTCTGGCGCTTGGTGTGCTTTATGCGGAGGGTTCAAGACGTTATCTCGAATCCCTGTCAACTTATACGAGGCGGCGCATGACTCAGGCGGCAAAGGCTGATGTAGACGAGGTATTGTATGTCCCGGCGGCACTTGCACTTCATCAGCGTCCTGCAGTTCCCGGTATACGTTCGACCTTCGGAACCGGAACAGAATTACTGAACAGTCTGCGACTGATGTTTTCACGTCTTTCAAGTCACAGATGCCCGAACGGTCATTACCTTCCGCCATCAATGGCTGTGGCGGCGGAGCAGGAGATGGTATGCCCTGAGTGCGGGGAGCATTTCTATGGCCCCGGTGCTGAAGAGCTTGCGTTCAACAGTCAGGGAGCATGTCCGCACTGTGACGGGACTGGGATCGTCCGTGTGGTGGACGAGTCCACGTTAGTGCCGGATGAATCGCTGAGTATCGATGAAGGAGCGGTGCTTCCGTGGCAGACGCTTATGTGGTCGCTGATGAAAGATATAGCCAGGGATATGGGCGTGCGTACGGATGTACCTTTTAAAGATCTGACCGAGAAGGAGCGGGAGATCGTTTTTCACGGTCCGGCCGTAAAGAGGCATATCATTTACCAGAACCAGACGAGCGGTGCTGCGGGAGAGATGGACTTTACTTATTTTAATGCCACTTACACCGTTGAGAACGCCCTCTCCAAAGTTAAGGATGAAAAGGGTATGAAGCGCGTTGAGAAATTTCTGCGTCTTTCAGAGTGCCCGGACTGTAAAGGTACGAGGCTTTCGGAAAAAGCAAGGGCGCCGCGAATCATGGGAATAAATCTTGCTGAAGCGTGCACCATGACGCTTTCGGAGTCTCTTGAATGGGTAAAGAGAGTACCTGATTCCATGCCGGATGAGATGAAGCCGATGGCAAAGAGTATCTGCGAATCATATCAGACGGTCGCAAAGCGTCTGATGGATCTCGGACTTTCCTATCTGACTCTCGACCGGGCCGCTTCTACGCTTTCCACCGGGGAGAGGCAAAGGATGCAGCTGGCAAGAGCAGTAAGAAACCGTACGACAGGCGTGCTCTATGTCCTGGATGAACCGTCTATCGGGCTTCACCCGGCCAATATCGTGGGCCTGAACGGCGTGATGCATGATCTGGTCGCGGATGGAAATTCCGTTCTTCTGGTGGATCATGATACGCAGATACTTAAGGAAGCCGACTGGCTGATCGAAATGGGCCCGAATGCCGGAGCTGACGGAGGAAGAGTTATTGCTGAGGGAACGATAGAACAGGTAGCAAAGAACAGCGCTTCCATGATAGCCCCGTTCCTGAAAGATCAGCAGGTCATCGTTAATAAAGCAGATGCCTCTGAATTGTTTGGCGGCGGCTGTATCCACATGGAAACAACACCGATCCATACTGTAAAGTCACTTGATGTAAGAATACCAAAAGGAAAACTGACCGTTGTTACCGGCGTTTCAGGTTCCGGCAAGACAACGATGGTGCTGGAAAGCCTTGTGCCGGGACTTTCAGCCATGGCGGCCAATGAAAAGCTGCCTGATCATGTGTCAGTGATAGAAGCGGAAGGTATACACCATGTGAAATTGATCGATGCATCGCCAATCGGAATCAATATCCGCTCTACAGTGGCTACTTACGCAAACGTTCATGACGAGCTTCGGAAAATATTCGGGAGAGAAAAGAGCGCCAAGGCGTTTGGATACAAAGCCGGAGACTTTTCCTATAACACGGGGAACCTGCGCTGCCCTGTCTGTGACGGCACCGGTTCTATCAGCCTTGACGTGCAGTTTCTGCCAGATGTGGACATACCCTGTCCCGAGTGCAGGGGATCAAGATACGGTAAGGCGGCGTACCGTGTAAAGCATAAGAATAAAGCCGGCGAAGAAAGATCGTTGCCGGAGCTTATGGATATGGATATAAATACAGCGATAAGCTTCTGCAGGGATATGAAAAATGTGGAGCCTAAGCTGGAAGTCCTGAAGAGTCTGGGGCTCGGATATCTGACTCTGGGTGAAGAAACGCCCAGTTTGTCCGGAGGTGAAGCGCAGAGGCTGAAACTTGCCAGTGAGATGGGCAAGGCGCAGTCAGATTCCGTGTTTGTATTTGATGAACCGACTATCGGTCTGCATCCGCTGGACGTTCAGACACTGCTGGATGTGTTCCGAACGCTAATAGAAAACGGGGCGACTGTAGTTGTTATCGAACATGATCTCGATGTGATACGAAACGCCGACTATATCATCGACATGGGACCGGGAGGCGGAGACGAAGGCGGACGGATAGTAGCATGCGGAACGCCGGAAGATATTCGGAACTGCGCCGATAGCGCGACGGGAAAATATATTTAAGTCACGGCGCCAGAAGCAGTTCAAGCGAATTGTCAGAAAAGAATGTATTGGCGTTGTAAATGAAAAGCACCTCGTCTACTTCATCTGCAGCGATAAGGTCGTCAAGCGAACCGTAGTAATATCTCGGGTCGATCATGATGATATTTCTGAAATTCGGAGAAAGGAAGGGTACCAGGGAATTGGCGTAGGAATCCTTGAGCACAAGGAGCGTCCTGTCCTCCGCCGCAGGTGTATATATTTTGACCTGTGCATGGTTACCGTCAAAAAACATTGCATATTTATCTCTTGTCGCAAGCTTTTCGGAAGCGTAGAAGCTTGCGACTTTTTTACGTTCATCCACATAATTTACAACATATTCATAAGAAGTGCTGTCCATGGGAAGAAACACATCAAGCTCCTCGTAAAGATTCTGGCGGAAGCCGCTTTTGGCAGCAAGCGTTCCCTGAAATGCCATGGATGCCGGAAGTTTTTCATAAGTCACCAGCGATGTATCCAGCCCCATGTTACCGGCAAGAGCAGTGTAAGCATAATAAGCTCCGGATGTTGTCCAGTGGTGATCTGTCCTGTAATAAAGCTGTTCATCTGTGTGACTTTTGAAAGTATCGCGGACGTCCACAAATGTTATGCCTGCGTTTTCTGAAACGGTACGGATCATATCGATATACTGATTCTGATCAGCTTCCGGTGCAGCTGAGGGAAGATGATCATTAAGGATATTTACCGCAGTCGGAGCAAGCAGCATATACATTTTAAGAGACGGGTGATCTGCCGCAAAAGAAGAAAGCGCATTACTGATACCGGCGGTAAAGCTTTCACCGGGGACGGAAAAGGACTCAAAAAGATATCCGTCCTTTCCAAGATACACTCCGTTTTGTTCAGTCTTGCCGAGAAGACGGCTAAGGTTTGCCTGGAAAGAGACCCACAGATCCCGAAGCAGGAAATGATCGTTGGCATAATCCTCGATCTGTTCGCCCAGCCTTCCGCTTGTAAACGAACCCAGACTGACGGTCGGAGCAGAAGCAAGCACTCTGTTTTCTTTCTCCGAAAAGCTTTTTTTCGGTATGACGATATTGATGACCAGCACACAAAGTAGTACTGCACATAATATGATCCCAAGATTATGATAAAACTTTTTCGGGTTATGATTTTCCATGAATGCTCCCTTCGTTACGATTCAGAACTGCTGGTACATAAATGGTGTATATGAGCCGGAGACCATAAAGGCGACGGAGATTATCAGAAGAATGATATCTGCCGCAACAGCCGCATACGGGATCCGTCTGACAAGCTGCGTATACCATTTTTGCGGATATGGAGTGGCCGTGACGATACCCAGCAGAATAAGTATCAGATTTGACTTAAGGTAATATAACGCAGCTCCGTTTGCGGCTCCTGCAGCACCGATGCCGAACAGATTCCCGATAAAACGGAAACTGTCCCCGAAGCCGGTATGACTGAAGAAGACCCAGCCGATCATTACAGCAAAGATGGTCAGCAGACGGCGGGACCACACCGGAAGACTGTATGGCATTCTGTCCAGAACGTACTTTTCGAAAAGAAGAAGCAGACCGTAATAGATCCCCCACAGTACAAAGTTCCAGCTGGCGCCGTGCCACAGACCGGTCAGCGCCCATACTATGAGTATATTACGGACATGTGCCGGAACAGAAACGCGGTTTCCGCCAAGCGGGATATATACATAATCGCGGAACCAGCTTCCAAGGGAGATGTGCCATCTTCTCCAGAATTCCGTGACGCTGCGTGAGGTATACGGATAGTCAAAGTTCTTTGCAAAGTCAAAACCGAACATTTTTCCAAGGCCTATGGCCATGTCCGAATACCCGCTGAAATCAAGGTAGATCTCCAGAGTGTAGGCGATAAGTCCGAGCCAGGTGAACAATACGGTCCTTTCGGCTGACGCGCTGACTTCTGCGAACAGGAGAGCAAGATTATCCGCAAGTATGACCTTTTTTGCCAGACCTTTTATGAATAATTCAAGCCCCATGCCGATTCCGGAAAGATTCACGGTGCGGTGCATGAGCTGTTCCTGTATGTCCGCATATCTGACGATAGGACCTGCCGTCATGATCGGAAACATTGTGCTGTAGACCGCAAAGACCATCAGGTTTGGTGCAGGCCCGGTCTTACCCTTATATACATCGATCACGTATGACATGTTTCTGAAGGTATAAAAGGAAAGACCTATAGGAAGGGAAAGCTCCGGATGGGATATGCTGACCCGGAAGATGCCTCCCAGTGAGTCCAGAAGAAATCCGTAGTATTTAAAGAAACCAAGGATAAAAAGGTTGACAACGATCGTGAAAACAAGGCTTGCTGTCTTTTTTGCCTGATCCGGATTGGCGTTCAGATCTGCTGCCATAAAATAATTAAACAGCATGGAAAACAGCATCAGGATCATGTATACCGGCTGTCCGAAGGCGTAAAAGACCAGACTTGCACAAAGCAGGATGATGTCTTTTGCGCGCTTTCCGGGTATTAAATAATATAAAAGAAGAATGACCGGAAGGAAGCAGAAAACAAAAAGAACACTTGAAAAATTCATATGCTGCCTCCTTTCTATATTAGCGACATAAAAGAGTCGTACCAGAGATCTGCTTCAGGTCCGCAGAAGTAATATACATATTTTCCTTTGGAGCCGACAGAAGCCGCGTTGAGGAGAGCCATCTGGTCTGTTCCGTAACTGCCGAAGACCGTCTTCTGACTGTCAAGATGAGCCATGGCTGCTTCCGCGAAATCAGCCGCCTGATCGGCGGAAGGCGCTTTGATGATCAGCATTTCGTTTACGGACATAGGTGATACTGCTTTGTAAAAAAGGTATCCGTCCGTCTGTTCGTCATCCAGAGAATAGAAACGCTTCAGGTCTGAACGTCCACGTTCGGCAAGCGAAGTCACGGTCGTATTGCTTTGCATGAAAGATGCAATATCCGGCATCGGGATATCCTTCGCGCTGTTGGAGGTATAGATCAGCCACAGAAAAATGATGAGAAAAGCGATCATCAATGACTTGATGACGCCGTTACGTTCAAAATAAGGCTTTCCGCCGCGGGCGGGTCTTTTTATTGAAAGAGGTCTTATGGATCGCTGTTTTTCAGGTGATTTCATACAAGTCCCGCCATTTCTGCCATATAAGTCAGCCATAAGGGATAGTAGGCTACCACTACGTGCTGACCATCCGGCTCATATAAACTCGGAATAGCTGTTACTAAAAAAGTTTCATCAAGATAGCCAAGTCCTTCCTGTACGCACATTTCCTGCAAAGCCGTATTGTAAAAAGGATAATAAACAAGTGCAGGGGTTTCTGCGATAGCGCCTTCAGTCAGCGGAAGGATGCAGTTGATATAGATCGGCACTCCGGGAAGCGCCTGTTTCAGCTTATGGATCTGTTCTCTGTATGATTCGATAAATCCGTTTACATCAGCCTGATATATTTCAAGGTCATTGCTTCCGAAGGACATGAATATAACGGAAGGATACATGTTTATTGCAGTCTGAATAAGATCATCCGCACTTACGACGGAGATCCCTCTCTGGCTTATAACGACGTCCTGGTCGAGAAATCCGTATTCCCATATGGATTCAGTGATAGAGTCGCCGAGGATGGCAGTATTCTGGAATGTCTGGCGGATCTCCGGATTGGACAGGAAGTCACCGTTCAGTATGTTGAACTGAATGGCTGCGATTTCTTCAGGCGTATGCGACAAGGGGACTGAAGGATCGGCAGGAATAACTTCAGGCTCCGGGGAAGGCGTTTCGACAGGTGCTTCGGTTTCTGCAGCAACTGCAGCAGGAGCAACCTGATCTGCCGGAGCGGGAACATCCGGATCTGAAGGAGCAGCTTCGGCTGTTCCTTCTTCAGCCAGGGCCGCATTATTTACGGGCATGTTAAGGATGTGGGTGATATCGGCGGTTTCCATCTCTTTAAGCCGTTCAACGGTCGACGCCGCTGCCAGATCATCCGGTCTGCGGTTTACCAGAATGATGATCAGTACTACCGCAGCTATTGCCAGCGCGGGGATAAGAACAAGCAAACGGGATGAAAAAGGACGCCTTTTACGGTTCATGATTAAAGACCTTTCGTGTTAAATGATGGCCGCCTAAGCGATCCTTTTCAATTATATGAAGGAGATGGAAAAGCTGCAAGAGTAAAACAGATTTTTTTGGAAGCTTGTGCAAACTTGCATGGTTTGATATATTGATTAACGATGAATGAACGAATTATTTAGTATTCCGAATAAGAGCAGAAGAACAGGTGAAAAACTATGGAATTGAAAGATCTATCCGGCGTTGAGAAACAGGCTTATATTCATCTTCAACGGGACGGAGCAATGACAAAAAAAGAACTTCAGGACCGGATGGGGCTCAAACCAAGTACGATGGGAAGAATTCTGGAGACTCTGATAAAGGCCGGATTGATCGAGGAGACCATAGATCAGAGTGTAAATTCGCTGGGAAGAAAACCATTCCAGTATGATATCGCACATCTTGGGAAGTATCTTCTAGGAATTGATATTTCCAGAATTGTTTTCTCAGCAGTCCTTTGTGATTTTAAGATGAATGTCATTGACTCCGCAGAGCTTCCGGGGATCATCGAGTATCAAAGCGCGATGGAATTAATAGATGAGACCTGCATGCTTGTTATTGAAATGTTGGAAAGGAACGGGATCACATCGGCGGAACTGCTTGGCACAGGGGTGGCCATGGTCGGACCAGTAAACCGTCACACTGGCTGCACGGAGCGGGTAGAAGGTTTTCCTACGGATGATTGGAGCTTTCTGCCTTTAAAAGATATTATTTCCGAAAAACTTGGCTGTCCAGTCTATGTGGACAACGGAGCGGAAGCTGCAGTTGTCTATGAATACATTTATGGGCTTGGAAAGAAGAGCAGAAGTGTTGCGTTTATCAATTCCGGAATGGGTATTCGATCTGGCTTTATATCATCTAATGTCCTGATACGGTCTATTAATAACAATGAGAACGCTTTGGAGCATACGGTCGTCATGCCTATGGGAAGAAGATGCTTCTGTGGAAAATACGGATGTGCCAGATGCTATTGCACGACCAAATCTGTTTTTGAGAATATCAGGAACTGGAAAAAGGGCGGGCGGCCGACACTTATAGAAAAGAATATCGATGAGATCTATTTCCCGGATGTTGTAGAAGCAGCCAAAAATGGAGATGTTCAGTGCAGAAAAGAGATAAGTAGTGCAGGGGAGATGTTTGGATACACACTTGCAAATTATATCGGTATTCTTAATCCGGAGATCGTGATCATAGATGGGGTTGCAATCAGCCTGAGCGATATTTATTATAACAATGCCGTAGATACGGCCAGATCCAATTTACCAAGAGATGGCAGTGTAGTGTTCCACAGGGGCGGAAGCCAGAAGGAACTGACAATGGCTGTAAGTGCGGCAGCGATGGTGTTTGAAAAACTCATGAATAATCCGATGATTGAATGAAAAGAGATATAGATATCCTTTTTAACCGATTTAGTTAAAAATAGAAAAAATAAAGCGAAACCCCAGCTTCCATTACGGAAACAGGGGCTTTATTTTGCAAAATAAAATTCAAAATGGTAAAAATATAAAGTAAATGATGAATAATATGAAGCCGAAAGTCGCTATTAATGGCTGCAAATGAGAATGACAAAATATATTTTTTCGAAAATGGAAATAAATACATTGATATCTACTGATTTTCGATATATTATAAACATAATAGAAACAATTATTATACGTTATGTATGGAAGGAGATCAGCAAATGGCTTTTAAGCTGAAATATCCACATCTGTTTGAACCGATTCAGATTGCAGGTCAGTTGTTCCGAAACAGGATCATGAGCGCGCCTTCGGGCTTTATGGATCAGGATAAAGAAGGAATGCTTCCACCTGAAGCGGCAATGTATTTTGCAGAAAAAGCTAAAGGCGGCGCGGCTGCGGTCACGGTCGGAGGGTGCCTGGTCGATACCGAGCTGGGTGTCAGCCAAGGGTATTCTGTCAGATTGGACAATATGTATTCCGGAACGCCTTACAGCTTTCACGGACTTGCAAGAGTAGCATCGGAGGTAAATCGTTACGGCGCAGTCTGTAGCGGAGAACTTCAACATGCCGGCATGTATGCGAACCGTTATCTGACTCCGCCTGGCAGAGCTTACGGCCCGGTTGAATGCATTGACAGGGATGGCCGCCATGTGGAGGAGATGCCGGAGGAAATAATTGAGCGGACGATCAGGAAATACGCTGAAGGTGCATCTTATCTGAAACGCTGTGGCTTCGGGATGGTTATGGTTCACGCTGGTCATGGATGGCTGCTTCACCAGTTTTTATCTCCCAAATTAAATACACGAAAAGATAAATGGGGCGGCCTTGATATTGAAAACAGAGCACGCTTCAGCATAGAAGTGGTGGATGCTATCAGGAAGGCGGTCGGCCCGAAGTTCCCAATCGAAATCAGGATCTCGGGGTCTGAATGTTATGAAGGCGGATACGATCTGGAAGAGGGAATTGCATTTGCAAAACTGCTTGACGGCCATGCCGATCTGATTCATGTATCTGCGGGCAGCCATGAAGTTGAGAAGGTGTTTACGATAACACATCCCGGGATTTTCCAGAAAGACGGTTGTAATGTCTATCTTGCTGCTGAAATAAAAAAATATGTGAAACAAGCAAGGATAGCGACGGTTGGGGCGCTGACAAGACCCGAATTAATGGAAGAGATTATTGCATCTGGAAAAGCCGATGTTATCGATATCGCTCGCGGGCTGATGGCGGATCCGGAATTGCCCAACAAAGCGCGTGCAGGAGAGGACGAAAAGATCAATCATTGCATACGTTGCCTCAGCTGTTTTTCAAACGAAGTCGCTACCGGTCATTTTAAATGCGCGATCAATCCTAAATTCGGAGACTATATTTATAAAGAAGAACCGGCGGCAAGAAAGAAGAAAGTCCTTATCGCAGGCGGCGGGATCGCAGGAATGGAAGCGGCAATCAAGTGTGCTGAAAGAGGTCATGAGGTGATCCTTTGTGAGAAGGCTGATCGTATGGGCGGTGCGATCCGGTGTGAAGAAAACGTACCTTTCAAATCTCTGCTGCGTGACTATCTGGAACGTCAGGAAAAGGCAGTCTATGCCGCGGGCGTAACAGTCAGACTGAACACGGCCGTTACAAAAGAGCTGGCAGAAGAAATCATGCCGGATGCGATCATAGCTGCGCTTGGGGCACGTCCCTCTGCTCCGGCCATTCCAGGGATCGACGGAACGAATGTTTTTTCCGCAGAGGATATCTATAACAATCCTGAAAAATGCGGAAAAAAGTGCGTTATTCTCGGCGCAGGACTGACAGGCATGGAAATAGCCATCTATCTGGCGATGTCAGGCAAGGATGTAACGGTCGTGCACCGCTCCGGAAAAGTAAATGACGGCGGGAATTTTCAGCACATGAAAGGAATTTCCGCCGAACTGGAAAAATACGGGATTCCGGTCTGGCTGAATACGGTCACGGAGCAGATAACGGAGAGCTCGCTGATTTGTCTTAACAAGGATCAGGGAACGAAAATGAAAATTGAAACGGATACGGTCATCTACGCGACCGGATACCGGCCGCTTACAGAGGAAACGCTGTCTCTGAGCGGCTGTGCCCCACAGTTTTTTGCTGTGGGAGATTGCATGAGCGCGAGAAACATAATGAACGCTACAACGATGGCCTATACGGCAGCCTGCGAAATCTGATTTTCAATATCTGAATTCAACGGGACCATCGCATTATTAATATAGTGCGATGGTCCCGTTTGCCGGTTTTATACATTTCATACATTGACGTTTTTGCAAAATTCATTTTTATCTATAAGGTTCTGGCCTTAAAAATGATACGTTTTCAAGGTACCTGAAAAAAGCAAAAAAAGATTTTTTTCCCAAAAACCATGCTTGTTGAGAAAACGGGGTAGTTTTTGATGGCTAAAACACTTAAAAGATGCCGAATAAAACCAAATAGGAAAAAATAAAAATATAATTATGCGCAATATGCACAAATATATAAACTAAAAACCGCCTATATGTGAAATGCGTATCTTGACATATTTCCAAAAATAAATTATCTTACAATAAGAATATACGAATCGTCTATACAGCTTAGTATTTATGAAGAATACAGGAGAAAAGAATGGAAGATAACTTTCGCGGTGAAATTCGTACAAGTTACAGAGCGTCCACACCGTGGTGGCCGGATGAGAAAAAAGCACCTGAAAACGCACCGAATATCCTTTATATCCTTTTAGACGATACAGGTTATGCTCAGGTAGGCTGCTATGGTTCCAGGGTATCTACGCCGAATATCGATTCATTGGCGGAAGAGGGCTTGCGATTCAGCGATTTTCATGTCAACGCCATGTGCTCACCGACCAGGGCCAGCCTTCTTTCTGGCTGTAATAACCATACGGCTGGTTTTGCCCATGTCTGCAATTTTAATCTGGGATATCCAAACATGGCTGGGGAGATCGATCACAAATATGGTCTGATCAGTGAAACGTTAAAAGAAAACGGATATTTCACCTGTGCCCTCGGCAAATGGCATTTGTGTAATACGTCTCATATGACAGGCGCAGGTCCCTTTGATCAGTGGCCCTGTGGCAGAGGATTTGATAAATATTATGGTTTTTTACGATTCGGTACCAGCCAGTGCGCACCGACTTTGGTACAGGGCAATGAACCGATCGACCCACCTTATTCCTATGAGGACGGATATCAGTTGGGTGGCGATCTTGTAGACCGTGCGATCCGCTATATTGGAGATCAGAAATCGGTAGATCCTGAGAAACCATTCTTTTGCTATCTGGCATTTGGCGCCATGCATGGACCGCATCAGGCTCCGAGAGAGTATATAGACCGTTATAAAGGGAAATTCGATGATGGATGGGACAAATACAGGGAAGAAGTATTTGCCCGTCAGAAGGTAATGGGCCTGATTCCTGAGAATACAAAGCTGACCGAACGCAACAGCATGGCTCCAGAATGGGACAGCCTGAGTGACCGGCAGAAGAAAGTATTCGCACGTTACATGGAAGTTTTTGCCGGATATCTGACCTATACAGATGATCAGATAGGACGGCTTCTGAATTATTTGAAAGATATAGGACAGTACGATGATACACTGATCGTATTCCTGACTGACAATGGCGCATCCGCAGAAGGCGGACCAAATGGATGCTTTAATGAATATTATCATATCCTGTCCATGAACTGGGAAGGTCTGGTAGATGATGAACGGCTGGAGCAGTTAGGTTCGGCGGAGGCCTGTGCGAATTATCCTCCAGGATGGGCCTGGGCCGGGAACACGCCGCTTAAATGGTACAAATCCTGGGTTCACGCTGGAGGCGTCAAGGTTCCCTGCATTATGCGTTATCCAAAAGTCATTAAGGATAAGGGCGGAATCAGAAACCAGTTCCATCATGTGATCGACATTTATTCGACTGTCATGGATATTTGCGGGCTTGAGCAGCCCAAAGAAATACGAGGCGTTCTGCAGGCACCGAAACACGGTATCAGCATGACCTATACATTCGATGACGCGAACGCACCTAGACAGCGCCATACCCAGTACTTTGAAATGCACGGAAACCGCGGAATCTGGCATGATGGATGGAAACTGGTCACGAACCATGTAGATTCTCCGAGCTTCGAAGAAGATGTCTGGGAGCTGTATCATACGGACGAGGATTTTTCCGAGTGTAATGATCTTGCTGCTCAGTATCCGGAGAAAGTCGAGGAATTAAAGACACTTTGGTGGCATGAAGCTGGAAAATACGGTGTGTTGCCGTTGATCGAAAGCCATTTCCGTACACGAGACGGGTTCAACTTCAACAAGATCCTTAAGTTCCCGCCGACCGAGTATAAGAACAGATATGTTTTCTATCCGGAGATGACACCGCATTATTCCGCGCCCAGAGTCAGCGGAAAATCCTTTGTGATCAACGTGTATCTGGATTACAAAGAAGGAGATGAAGGAGTCTTGGTAGGAGCCGGCTCCAATTCCAGCGGTTATACTTTCTATATTTCAGACGGTATCCCGACATTCCATTATAACTACCTTCAGGAATGGGGCGTGGATATTGAAGGGGACAGAAAGCTGGAAGAAGGTGCGCATGTTCTGACCTTTTCATTTATGCAGATAGAAAAAGGTAAAGGAGTAGGCGTTTTGTATATAGACGGAGTTCGCTGCGGGACACCGAAAGAGATATGCTCGGAGCCGCTGTTCCCGGTAGCAGGCTGTTACGCGATCGGGCGATACGGCGAGACGCCAATTACACCGGCACATCGCGGGAAAGGTTATTACAGGTATTCGGGCCGTTTCAGTAAGATCGAATATCTGCTCGGACGTCCGGAGAACGATGAAGATCTAATGCTCGAATACCAGTACGAGCTGGAAAATGAGTAACTAAAAACTCTCATTCTATTATTTGATATAAATAAAAAGCAGCTGTTGATTTACACGGAAAGGAAGCAGAAATGGAAGATAATTTTAGGGGAGAGATCAAAACTAGTTATATTGATTCAACACCCTGGTGGCCGGAAGTAAAACGTCCACCGAAAGATGCGCCGAATGTTCTGTATATTATCCTGGATGATACAGGTTATTCACAGATCGGCTGTTATGGTTCACTTGTAGAAACGCCTAATATCGATGCACTGGCTGCAGACGGACTGCGCTATAGTGATTTCCATGTAAACGCCATGTGTTCACCGACACGCGCAAGCCTTCTGACCGGATGCAACAACCATACTGTAGGTTTTTCTTATCTGGGAAATAACGATTTCGGCTTTCCGTCATTACGCGGTGAGGTACCGTCAAAGTATTGCTTTATCAGCGAGATTTTAAGGGATGCCGGGTATTTTACCTGCACGACCGGAAAATGGCACCTTGTCAACGACGCGCATATGACCGGCGCAGGTCCTTACGACAACTGGCCCAGCGGCAAAGGTTTCGATAAGTCCTATACATTGCTGCATGCATCCACAAGCCAGTATTACCCAACGGTAGTACGCGGTAATGAGATAGTGGATCCTCCTTTCCTTCCAGATGAAGGATATCAGTTCGGAGCGGATATCGTGGACAACGCCATCCGTTATATTGGTGATCAGAAATCTACGGATCCCGAAAAACCATTCTTCTGCTATCTGGCATTTGGCGCTATGCACGGACCTCACCATGCGCCGAAGGAATATATCGATCGCTATAAAGGAAAGTTCGACATGGGCTGGGATAAATACCGTGAACTGGTATTTGAAAAGCAGAAAAAGCTCGGAATAATCCCTCAGGATGCCGTTCTGACAGAACGCAATAAGATGGTTGAGGCGTGGGACAGCTTAAGCGATCGTGAAAAGAAAGTTTTTGCCCGATACATGGAAGTATTTGCAGGTTTCCTGACTTATACGGACGAACAGATTGGAAGGATAGTAGATTATCTCAAAGCCATTGAGCAGTATGACAATACGCTGATTGTATTCCTTACAGATAATGGCGCTTCTGCAGAAGGCGGACCAAATGGCTGCTTCAATGAATTCTATCATATATATACGATGGAATGGGGAGATCTGGTCTCTGAAGATGAGATGGATCTTCTGGGAGGCGAGACCGCAAACGCGAACTATCCTACAGGATGGGCATGGGCAGGAAATACACCTCTTAAATGGTATAAATCCTGGGTTCACGCCGGCGGAGTAAAGGTTCCCCTGATTATGACCTATCCGAAACTGATCAAGGATAAGGGCGGTATCCGGCCTCAGTTCCACTATGTGACCGATATAAACGCGACCGTTTTGGATATCTGCGGTCTGGAAGTTCCGGAGTATCTGAACGGAGTGAAGCAGGAGCCAAAACATGGCGTAAGCATGCGTTATTCTTTTGAAAGCGCAGACGCCCCGAGACAAAGAAGACAGCAGTACTTCGAAATGCACGGAAACAGGGGAATGTGGTGCGATGGCTGGAAAGCGGTCACGAACCATGTGGATTCTCCTTCATTCGAAGATGACGTCTGGGAACTTTACCATACGGATGAAGATTTCTCAGAGGCGAAGAATGTTGCGGATCAGTATCCCGAGAAGCTGGAAGAACTGAAGACTCTCTGGTGGCATGAAGCCGGAAAATACGGAGTCCTTCCGCTGATCGAAAGCCATTTCCGCAATATCAACGGATTCAACTTCAATCAGATGTGGTTCCATTCACCGCATGAGAACCGCAAGCATTATGTCTGGTATCCGCAGATGTCTCCGAGCTTTGCGAAGCCGATGTTCGGAAACAAATCCTTCTTTATCACATCCCATGTGGATTATAGGAAAGGCGACGAAGGCGTACTCTTCGGTGGAGGTGTGGACTGCGGAGGCTTTGTGATCTATGTCGAGAACGGAAAGTTCTGCGCTTGCTACAACTTCCTGCAGAAGTTCTATTTGGATATGGAAAGCAAAAAAGAAATCCCGGAAGGAAAACATGATCTGGTCTTTGACTTTGTCAAGACAGGAGACCATAAGGGCGTGGCCAGACTTCTGATCGACGGGGAAGAGCAAGCAGAGCTTCTGATCGATACCTTCCCGCTGTTCCCGATGCCGGGGCAGTTTTCGGTATGCCGCTATGGTTCTTCACCTATCAAACCGTCTCACAGGAATAAAGCCGATTACTTCAGGTATACCGGCAGCATCCATAGCGTAGAGCTTGAGATGGAGCGTCCCATGGATGACATTGACAAGATCATGGAGCTTGCGGTGGCACTCGGTACGGAATAAAAGAAAACGAAAATAGTAAATATCTTCCCGATTGATCAAACCCCAGGGAAGAAAAAATAAAAACAAAAGCATTAAAGAAAAGGAGAAAAAAATGAAAATCAGAAAGA
>CADBMM010000290.1 GCA_902795795.1 uncultured Lachnospiraceae bacterium
AGCCGATGTGGCTCAACGGCAGAGCAGCTGATTTGTAATCAGCAGGTTAACGGTTCGAATCCGCTCATCGGCTCTTTCTTTTTATTCTGGACCCTTAGCTCAGTTGGTTAGAGCAACCGGCTCATAACCGGTCGGTCCTGGGTTCGAGTCCCCGAGGGTCCACTGATACACAGCTATTTTTGCAGGCAGGGAAATCATTTCCCTGTTATTTTTTTGCATAACCGGGTCGTCAAAGTCTCGCCTTGCTCCATTTTGCTTTTTTGTTGAAAAATCATGGCGATAATGCTAAACTTAACAAATATGCTGGCGCATATTGAGATATGCAGATGAACCCGTAACGGAACTGTATTTCAGGCTTTTACAGAGGTGCATATGAGCCCGGATCTTAAATCAGCCATCGGGAAGATAAGAAAAAAGATTTTTCTGATCATAGATGTTAACAATAATGTAGGTTTTGCGAACCGATTCTATGATTTCTTCAGTACTGGCGTGATCATACTGAACATTATCGTGGTCGCTCTTAATACGGTGACCTCGCTTAATCTGAAATACGGGCATGTTTTTTCGGCGATTGAAGCCGTGACCGTGCTGTTTTTTGCGATCGACTGCGGATTCAGGATCTGGACAGCAGAATACCAGTACCCTAAAAAGACTCCGGGAAAAGCTATATTAAGATATATATTTTCCTTTGACGGTATCATAGATATCCTTTCATTCGTGCCTTATTATCTGCCGGTGGTGTTCCCGGCGGGCGCCGTGGTATTCAGGTTCTTCCGTGTCATAAGGATATTCAGGCTTTTCAGGATAAACGCATATTACGATTCGCTGAATGTCATTACCGATGTTATCAAGTCGAAGAAAAACCAGCTTCTTTCATCGGTATTCATAATACTGGTCCTTATGATGGCGTCCAGCCTTTGCATGTATTCAGTAGAGAATACTGCCCAGCCCGAGATCTTCAGCAATGCGTTTTCGGGAATGTGGTGGGCTGTTTCCACGCTGCTGACAATAGGTTACGGAGACATTTATCCGGTAACTACTTTAGGCCAGATACTGGCTATCGTCATAAGCTTCCTGGGCGTAGGCATGGTAGCCATTCCCACCGGTATTATTTCCGCCGGCTTCGTAGAGCAGTATCAGAAGATCTCGAAGCTTGGCACGACGGGAAGCGAGGCAGATCTTAATTTTATTAAGATACATATCGGTCCGGATGACCCTTGGGTCAACAAGCCGATAAAACAGCTTGGGCTTTCCAGGGAAGTGATCATTGCGGTCATACTTCGAGGGTACAAAAGCGTTATCCCCAGAGGAGATGTTGTCATCCAGCCGGACGATATCATAGTTCTCGGAGCGGAAGCATTCCTGGACGATTATAAGGTCGAACTGAAAAAAGTGGTCATAGCCGAAAAGAATCCGTGGAACGGTACGCTTATCAGAGACCTGGATATTTCCAGGCAGACCGTTATAGTTTCCGTAAGGCGGAACGGGAGGGCTGTCGTTCCCAAAGGCGATCTGGAAATAATGGCAGGTGATGAGATCCTTCTTTATACTCAGAACCATATGAAGGATCAGACAGGTGTGGTGAACTTGTAAAAACGGGAGGCTTCCCGGAAAGGAGAGAAGGTTTGGCAGGATCCGAAAAGAAAAAAGCTTCGATATGGACTTTTGTGCTTCTGCACATAGGCCTTCTCGTTTCTTCGCTGAGCGGGGTGTGTTCAAAAAAGGCCGCGCTCTCCGAAATGTTTTCATTTGAATTTTTCCTGTGGTACGGACTTGTGCTTATCTGCATGTTCGGGTATGCGGTACTCTGGCAGCAGATCCTTAAGCGCATGCCGCTGACCACAGCTTATGCAAATAAGCCCGTAGGTCTGGTCTGGGGAATGATCTGGGGCGTGTTCCTCTTCGGCGAGGTGATAACGCCGAGGATGATAATAGGGGCGGCGGTCATATTCGCCGGAATATTCCTGGTGGCGACTTCAGATGAGTGAGTATGCATCATCAGTGATCATTCTCCTCGTTTCGGTTCTGATCTCTTCGGTTTCCCAGATCATCCTGAAGATATCAGCGAACAAGCCGCACGAGACAAGGCTGAAAGAATATTTAAATCCATATGTTATAATTGCTTACTTAATGTTTTTCGGCTCTACGGTACTGACGCTTCTGGCACTGCGTCATCTGCCGCTTTCACAGCAGCCGCTATATGAATCTGCCGGATATATTTTTGTATCCGTTATGGGATATTTTCTTTTAAAAGAAAAGTTTTCAAAGAAGAAACTTATCGGACTGGCATTGATACTTGCGGGGATCTTTATATTCTCGTTATAAAGGGGATAAAAAATGATTGATTTTAACAGACCGGCGTTTACCGGAAAAGAAACAGATTATATCAAGCAGGCTGTCATGAACCACAAGCTCTGCGGAGACGGAGAATTTACAAAGAAATGTTCTCAGTGGATGAAGGATAAGCTGAAGACCAAATATTCTCTGCTTACGACTTCCTGCACACATGCACTTGAAATGGGTGCTTATCTTACGGATATACAGCCGGGTGAAGAGGTCATAATGCCGTCATATACATTTGTATCCACGGCTGACGCCTTTGTTCTGCGCGGTGCGAGAGTGGCTTTCGTTGACGTCCGTCCGGATACGATGAATATCGACGAGAACCTTATCGAAGCGGCGATCAATGAAAAGACAAGGGCCATCGCTCCAGTTCATTATGCCGGAGTCGCCTGCGATATGGACAAGATAATGGAGATAGCAAAGCATTATAACCTGAAGGTAGTGGAAGACGCCGCTCAGGCTGTAAATGCATACTATAAAGGAAAGGCCCTGGGAACTATCGGTGATTTCGGCTGCTTCAGCTTCCATGAGACTAAGAACTATATCATGGGAGAAGGCGGAGCCCTTCTTTTCCAGGATGACGAGATGCTCGAAAGAGCTGAAGTGCTTCGTGAGAAAGGTACTGACAGAAGCAAGTTCTTCAGAGGCCAGGTGGATAAGTATACATGGGTGGATTTCGGCTCGTCATATCTGCCGAGCGAACTTAATGCGGCCTATCTTTACGCCCAGCTCGAAGCCTGCGATAAGATCGACGAACGACGTATGAGTGTCTGGAATTTCTATAATGAAAACCTCAAGGACCTCGCAGACAAGGGGATCATAGAGGTGCCGTTTATTCCGGATTATGCGAAACATAACGCACATATGTACTATATTAAAGCTAAAAATATAGAGGAACGCACCGAGCTTATTTCTTATTTAAGATCGAAGGATATCTGCTCGGCATTCCATTATGTTCCGCTTCATTCCGCGGCCGCCGGAAGAAAGTTCGGTTATTTCGTCGGTGAAGATAAATACACTACGAAAGAAAGCGAGAGGCTTACAAGGCTTCCCATGTATTATGATCTTACGCTTGAGGACGCTGCAACGGTTACTCAGGCTATTCACGATTTCTATAAAGGACGCTGATAAGGAACCGCTTCGGAAATGCCAGATTTAATCAGGATCATAAAAAAGATCAGACCGTATACCATAAAAAAAGGTTTTCTTTACCTGAGACACTACGGCCTTAAGGAATTCATGATACGCCTAAAGGAGAGGACGGAGCCCGAAGTGGTCCCGTATGGTCCTTGGTATGAAAAACATAAGGCGGACGATGCGACCCTGAGAAAACAGGCGGCGGAATCAAAAAACGCGCCTGTAAAGATATCTGTCGCCGTTCCGGCCTATAAAACGGATGATGTTTTCCTGCGTGAAATGATGGATTCCCTTATTCATCAAAGCTATCCGAACTGGGAACTGTGCATCGCCAATGCAAGCCCGGAAGATGAGAGAATGGCCGCAACTCTAAAGGAATACACAGACGCCGATCCAAGGATCAAGGTTCTGGATCTTGAGGAGAATATCGGTATCGCGGTCAACACGAACCGTGCTATTTCCATGGCGACCGGTGATTATATAGGCCTTCTGGATCATGACGATATCCTTGCTCCGGATACCCTTTACGAAGTTGCAAAAAAGATAAGAGAAGAAAATTCAGACGTCATTTATACAGACGAGGACAAGATCGACCGGGAAGGTAAGGAACACACCCAGCCGCATTTAAAACCGGATTTCAATATCGATCTGCTGAGATCCAATAATTATATCACCCATTTCTTTACAGTCAGACGGGAGCTTTTACAGAGCGTCGGCGGATTCCGGGAAGGCTTTGACGGGGCCCAGGATCACGACCTTATTTTCCGCTGCTGCGAAAAAGCTGAAGTTATAAGTCATGTGCCGAGAATACTCTATCACTGGAGGACGCACAGCGCATCTACCGCCGACAATCCGGCAAGTAAGTTCTACGCATACGAATCAGGCAAAAGGGCCATAGAAGGTAATCTTGAAAGAAGCGGACAAAAAGGCGAAGTTTCCATGTTGAAGGACTACGGCTTCTTCAGGGTAAAATATGCCATAGAAGGCGAGCCTCTCGTTTCAATACTCATACCGACAAAAGATAATACAGATGTCCTTAAAAGATGCCTGGATTCCATAAAGAAAAAGTCAACTTATAAGAATTACGAGATAATTCTAATAGAAAACAACAGCACGGAGGATGAGACTTTCGCGTTTTACGATAGTCTTAAAGATGAGCCGGGTATAAAAGTCGTTAAATGGGAAGGCGCTTTCAATTTCTCTGCGATCAATAATTTCGGAGTAAAGTATGCTTCCGGTGATTATTTCATGTTCCTTAACAACGATATAGAGATAATCACACCTTCATGGATAGAAGAACTGCTTTCGAATGTACAGAGACCTGAGGTCGGAGCCGTCGGCTGCAAGCTTTATTATCCGGATCATACCATTCAGCATGCGGGAGTCATTCTCGGCATAGGCGGGATCGCCGGACACGCTTTCTTAGGCATGGACGGAAACCGGTCGGGATATCTTCACAAGGCGTCGATACAGATGGATCTTTCTGCTGTCACAGCGGCTGCGGTAATGGTAAGAAGAAACGTTTTTGAAGAGATCGGCGGGTTCGAGGAAAAACTGACTGTTGCCTTTAATGATATCGACCTTTGCCTGAGGATAAGACAGAAGGGCCTGCTTGTAGTCTACGATCCGTTCTGCGAAATGATCCACTACGAGTCGAAGACGCGTGGAGCGGAGGACACCGACGAAAAGGCCAGAAGATTTTATACAGAGATAGAATATATGCGTTCACATTGGATAGATGTGCTGAAGAAAGGCGATCCGTATTACAATCCGAACCTGACGCTCAGCAAGTGGGACTATTCACTGAGGGCAGATAGATAATGAAAAAAGCGACAGTGATAATACCAAATTACAACGGGCTGCATTTCCTGAAACCCTGCCTGAAGGCTCTTAACTCACAGACAGATAAGGATTTTGAGGTCTGCGTCGTAGATAACGGATCGGATGACGGCAGTACGGAATTCCTGGAAAAGGAATATCCGTCTGTGAGAATGATAGCATTTTCGGAAAATACCGGTTTCTGCAAAGCGGTAAATGCCGGCGTTAAAGCATCTGAAACTCCGTATGTTATTCTTTTAAATAACGATACAGTGCCGGATAAGGATTTTGTACGGGAGCTGATAAAAGGACTGGATGACAACGCGGATGTTTTCTCCTGCGCCTCATGTATGCTTACGAAGCAGGATGAAACGATCCTTGACGGGGCGGGAGACCTTTACAGCGCCCTTGGATGGGCCTTTGCCAGAGGAAAAGACAAAAAGGCCGCAGATTATGAAAAACAGGCCGATATTTTTTCTGCCTGTGCCGGAGCTGCTATATACAGGACTGAAGTATTTAAAAGTCTCGGAATGCTGGATGAGCAGCATTTTGCCTATCTTGAGGATATGGATCTCGGATGGAGGGCCAGACTCCACGGCTGGAGAAGCATTTATATTCCTTCGGCAAAAGTCGTACATCTGGGCAGCGGAACGACCGGAAGCCGGCATAATGATTTCAAGGTCAGGCTCTCGGCCCGCAATAATATATACATGATCCGCAAGAACATGCCAAGGTGGCAGCAGATCCTTAACGCACCGCTTTTGTTTGCGGGCAGGACCATAAAGATCCTTTACTTCAAAAGAAAAGGACTGGACGGAGCCTATAAAGAGGGATACGAAGAAGGAAAACGGATGGAGCCTCCCGCAGCCATAAAGGAGGCGGCGCGCGCTTCTGCCGGAGCAGTATGGAAGATACAGCTCGAACTCTGGACAAACGTGTTTAAAAGATCATTTTAGGGCGTTTCGGCGAGCGGCAATGACACGTGTGATAAGCCGCAAGTATTGCCTTTTTAAAGGATTTATAGTAAAATCAAATGATACATAAAATATGAAAGACGACTTTCGGGCCGGGCGCAGGTGTAATGAATGAATAATTATCTGCAGAAACATCCGAATACATTTTTCGTAGTACTGGATGCCATTGTGGTCATAATTTCATATCTTTTAGCCTGGGTCCTGAGGTTCATGACCTCGTTATTCGGTGAGCCGGTACGGACCCTCCAGTTCAACTATTATGCCAGATTCCTGTTTATAATAGTGCCGCTCTTCCTGATCATCTACTGTGTTTTCAGACTGTACAGTTCGGGAAGGACTCATGGTATAAGGCGCGAGGCCGGCAACATACTTCAGGCGAATGCTGTAGGAATACTTATTCTTATACTGGTGCTGTATATCATAAAGCAGCCGCATTTCGCCAGAAACATGCTGGTGATCTTTTTTATCCTGAATGTTCTCCTGGATTTTCTTTTCAGAAACCTGGCCAGGGCAATGGTCAACAGGCTGCGTACAGGAGAATTCAACAGGAAGACGGTCCTGCTTGTCGGATACAGTACTTCAGCTGAGGAGTATATTTCCAGACTGGTCACGAATCCACAGTGGGGATACAATATCTTCGGTATTCTGGATGACACGATGGATATCGGGACGGAATACATGGGCATAAAGGTCATCGGAAGGATTAATAACCTTGTATCGCTGCTGGAGATAAATACGATCGACGAGATCGCGATCACGATGGGCCTGAATGAGTACTATAAGCTTGAAAGCATAGTAGCGCTGACTGAAAAGTCCGGTGTCCATACGATGTTCATACCGGATTATTACAATATTATACCGACAAAACCTTATACGGAGGATCTTCAGGGACTGCCGGTAGTTAATATCAGATATGTCCCGCTTAACAATCCGCTTTCCGCATTCATAAAGAGGGCAATGGATATAGTGGGGTCGCTCATATGCATAGTGTTATTCTCACCGGTCATGCTTGCGGCTGTTATCGGTATAAAGATAACTTCTCCCGGGCCGGTGATCTTCAGGCAGATTCGTGTCGGAAGGCATAACAGGGAATTTGAAATGTATAAATTCCGCTCGATGAAGATACAGTCTGAAGAAGAAGAGAAAAAAGGCTGGACGACTAAGGACGATCCGAGGGTCACCAAATTCGGAAGCTTTATAAGGAAGACCAGCATCGACGAGCTGCCTCAGCTTTTCAACGTAATAAAAGGGGATATGAGCCTTGTCGGGCCGCGTCCTGAAAGACCGCAGTTCGTTGAGCAGTTCAGAGAGTCAATACCCAGGTATATGGTCAAGCATCAGGTACGTCCGGGCATGACGGGATGGGCGCAGGTCAACGGGTACAGAGGGGATACCTCTATCAGAAAAAGGATCGACTGCGACTTGTATTATATTGAGAACTGGACCGTTGGTCTGGATATAAAGATCCTTTTCTTAACTGTATTTAAAGGTTTTGTAAACAAAAATGCTTATTAAAAGAGGAGCATGTGCAAATGGCATCAAAGAAGAATAACAGGCGTCGCAGACGCGGACTGTTTATCGCGGAAATAATCATTCTTGTCGTCTTAAGCGTCGCGCTTTTCGCTGCTGTATGGGTATCTCACAAGCTGTCGCTGGTAAATTACGATACGGATTTTGACCGTTCACGGGTCAAGACGTCTACAGAGTATAATGCGGCGGGCAACAACTATAATTACCCGTCCGTTACCCCGACTCCTTCACAGACAGATTCGTCAGCAGTGGCGCAGACCGGTGATACGCAGACAACAGAGGCACAGACCCAGGATGCGCAGACAACGGACACCCAGGTAGCTGAAGCTACGGTAGCGACACCTGAGCCAACGCCTGAGCCGACTCCGGATGTTGTTGCTCAGCTGGGACTTCCGGGCATACAGACTTTTGCCCTCGTCGGAATCGATACCCGTCAGTACGGTTCGGAAGGATCTCAGAACTCGGATACGATGATGGTCTGTGTTATCAATCATAATGACAAGAGCATAAAGCTGGCTTCTCTTTACAGAGATACCTTCTTAAACGTCGGCACAGATTATTACGGAAATCCCGATTATTATTTCAAAGCGAACGCAGCATACAACCTGGGCGGACCGGAGCAGTTCCTTACGATGCTCAATCTGAATTTCGATCTGGATATCACTCAGTATGCTACGGTAGATTTCAGGGCGCTGGCTTACTGCATAGAGCTGCTGGGAGGACTGGATATAGACCTTACATATGAGGAACTTGTCCATGTAAACAACTACAATGTCGAGACTGCAGCGAACTGCGACCTGCCATATGTCGAAGTTGTATGCCCGGATGATCCGAACTTCTTCGGCGCGGCGACAAGGACATTCCACCTTAACGGCACACAGGCGGTTTCATATGCACGTATAAGATATACTGACGGTTATGACTTCAGGCGCGCTTCCAGACAGAGACTGGTCCTCCAGCTTCTTAAGGAAAAGGCAAAGCAGGCTGACATTTTTACTCTGAACAGCGTGCTTGAACAGATACTTCCTTATGTTACGACGAATATCGATGCCGGAACGATACTTGCGCTCGCTCCGACTGTAGTTACCTATTCGCTGACCTCAGAGGACCAGATAGGCTTCCCGCAGGTACACGTTCAGGATAACGGATATATAACAGGAACCGACTGCGTACTCCCGGTAACACTTTGGTATAATGCTGCGAAGCTCCATCAGTTCCTCTATCCGGGATATGATTACTGGCCGTCGGATACAGTCTCGTATTACAGTGCCGTCATAGCTGAAATGACAGGATACGGCGATGCGCAGATACCCGCTGCCGAAGCGGTCTATGATGATGCTGCCATACCTGCTTATACAGATATGTCAACCGTTTATGGCGCAGTCATAGGAGATCCGAACTACGGATATTATGATGAGAATGGAAACTGGATATACTGGTAAAGACTTAAACATATATGAGAGATAAGATAATTACTGATGTAATTATACCTGCATACCGGCCAGGCTCTGAGTTTTTAAAGACTCTTTCGAGCCTGGCTTTGCAGGTATCGGAGATAAACCGTCTGACGGTAATAAACACGGAAGAAAAGTACTGGGATAAGGCCTTTGAGGCAGAATATCCCGGTATGGAAGTAAAACATATATCAAAAAGCGAGTTTGATCACGGCACTACAAGATATGAAGCTGCGAAAAGATCCGAGGCTGATATCATAGTATTCATGACTCAGGACGCTGTCCCGGCGGACGACAGGCTGATAGAAAAGCTTATCGCACCTGTCGTATCCGGGGAGGCGGCCGTATCTTATGCCCGTCAGCTTCCGAAAGAAGACGCTGATCCGATAGAGAGGTTCACAAGGGAATACAATTATCCCGGTGTCTCAAAAATCAAATCTTCGGATGACCTTAAAGAACTCGGCATAAAGACGTTCTTCTGTTCCAACGTCTGTGCTGCTTATGATAAAAAGATATACGATTCACTTGGCGGGTTCCCGCATCCTCTGGATTTCAACGAGGATATGATCTTTGCCGGAAAGCTTATAGAAGCCGGATATAAGATATCCTACACTGCAGAGGCAAAGGTATTCCATTCGCATAATTATTCCGGTAAAGAACAATATGCAAGAAATTATCTCATAGGAAAGACACAGGCTGAGCATCCCGAGGTCTTCGCAAAATATCCTTCCGAGGGAGCGGGTATCAGCATGGTGAAGAAGACAGCTTCACATCTGATCAAAGCCGGAAAGCCTCATCTTTTGTTTAAGCTCGTATGGATAAGCGGATGCAAGTATCTCGGGTACAGAGCCGGAAAACGATCGGTGAAATGACAGGGTTCCGGGAGAAGACTTACAGAACGATCAGCGGTCAGTCATCATGAAGGATCTGCTGCAAGGAGGAAAAATTGTACGAAGCATATGAAATAATCAGAACTGAAGATCTGCCTGACGTTCATTCAAAGGGCACTCTTTTAAGACATAAAAAGACCGGCGCGCATGTCGCTATACTTGAAAACGATGATGAGAACAAGGTCTTCGATATTGCCTTCCGCACGCCCCCGGAGGATTCCACGGGAGTAGCGCATATAATCGAACATACAGTGCTTTGCGGATCGGATAAGTTCCCACTTAAGGACCCGTTCGTAGAGCTTGCCAAGGGATCTCTCAACACGTTTTTGAATGCTATGACTTACCCCGACAAGACCATGTATCCGGTGGCCAGCTGTAATGATGCTGACCTTAAGAACCTGATGGAGGTCTATCTGGACGCGGTGTTTTTCCCGGCTATTTATAAAAACGAAAATATCTTCCGCCAGGAGGGCTGGCATTACCATATCGAAAATGAAGATGATCCTATAACCTATAACGGCGTTGTTTACAATGAAATGAAGGGTGCGTTTTCGACGGCTGACGATATACTTGAAAGAAGCATATCTTCAGCTCTTTTCCCGGATACGGCTTACGCAGTGGAATCCGGAGGAGATCCCGAATGCATTCCGGATCTTACATATGAGCAGTTCCTGGATTTCCACAGGAAATACTATCATCCTTCGAACAGTTTTATTTATCTGTATGGCAACATGGATATGGAAGAGAGGCTGGACTGGATCGATAAAGAATATCTGAGCAGGTTCGATGCGCTTAAAGTCGATTCTGAATTGAAACGGCAGGAAGCCTTTAAAGAACCGGTGTTTATAGAAGACAGTTATCCGGTGCTGGATGACGAGCCTCTCGAGGATAATACATATCTGGACATGAGCGTAGTAGTTTCAGACGGCAGTGATGTTCTGACGAATACTGCCTTCCAGATACTTGAAAGTGTGCTTCTTGATATGCCCGGAGCCCCTGTAAAGCAGGCTCTTCTTGACGCCGGAATAGGCAAGGATATAGACGGCTCATTTTCCGACGGTCTGCTGCAGCCGTTTTTCAGTATAGATGCCAAGTACGCAAATCCGGAGGATAAGGACCGGTTCTGTGAGGTCATTTGCGAGGCTCTTGAAAAATGTGCCCGCGAAGGCCTTGATAAAAAGGCTATTCTGGCGGCCATATATCATAATGAGTTCCGCTTCAGGGAAGAGGATTATTCCGTTTATCCTAAGGGCCTGATCTACGGGATGAGCATGTATGATTCCTGGATCTACGACGAAGACAGACCTTTCGATTACCTCAAGGTCTACAGTGTGTACGACGAACTGAAAAAACGAGCGGAAACAGGATATTTTGAAGAACTCATAAAAGACAGACTGCTCGATAATCAGCATTATGTTGTAATGATGCTGAAGCCCGAGAGAGGCCTGGCTGCAAAACAGGAGGCAAAGACTGCTTCAAAACTGGCGGAGTATAAGGCTTCGCTCACAGATAAGCAGATAAAAGATCTTGTCGAAAAAACGCACGCTCTTAGGGAGTTCCAGGAGAGTGAAGACAGCAAAGAGGCGCTTGCAACGCTTCCGGTGCTTAAACGTTCGGATCTCGATCGTAATACGCATACTGTTTTCAGAACGCAGGAGCTCAAATGCGGCGAGAACACCCTGCTCTGGCATGATTTTGAAACAAACGGGATATCCTATCTGACGCTACTTTTTGATATAGCAGCCGTTCCGGAGGAATATCTGCCGTATGCGAGCCTTTTAAAATCCGTGCTCGGTTATGTGGATACTGCAAATTATTCCTACAGCGGACTTTCCGTTGAGATAAACGGAAGGACAGGCGGGATCAACTGCGGGCTGCAGAATTCCGATACCATGGACGGGCAGGAAAAAAGGTTTTTCGGTGTAAAGTCGAAATATCTCTATCCGGAAAAGGATTTTGTATTCGATATCATAGCCGAGATCCTGTTTACATCCGTTATGGATGATGATAAAAGACTGTTTGAGATCCTTTCAGAGCAGAAATCGATGCTGCAGGTATCGTTATCGCAGGCCGGACATATGGCGGCCGTTCAAAGAGCCCTGGCCGGGATCTCGTCAGCAGACCGTTTTCAGGAACTGATCGGGGGAATATCATATTACCGTTTCCTTGAAGATCTGTTCGATAATTTCGAAGAGCGGAAGGCTGAGGTGAAGCGGGTATTTAAAGAACTGTGCGAGATGATCTTCAGACCGGAGAATCTTACGGTCGATATTACGGCTTCGGAAGAAGGCGTAGAAGGTATTGAAAGAAATGTCGACGAACTGAAAGAAAAACTGTATACCTGCGATACCGTAAAAACACAGAACACATTTGAAAAGACAGCAATAAAGGAAGCGTTCAAGACGTCCGGACAGGTGCAGTATGTTGCCGAAGTCGGGAATTTCGCAGATAAGGGGTATAAATACACCGGTGTGCTCCAGCTGCTGAGGACAATGATGAATTATGATTATCTCTGGATGAATATCAGGGTCAAGGGCGGAGCTTACGGCTGCATGAGCGGCTTTAAGCGCCTCGGGGATGTTTATCTCGTCTCCTACAGAGATCCTCATCTTGAGAATACTCTTAAGGTGTTTAACGGGCTTCCTGAGTATTTAAGAAGCTTTACGGCGGATGAAGATACGATGACAAAATATATCATCGGGACGATAAGCGCCCTGGATACGCCGAGAAATCCGAACGCAAAGGGCGCAATATCATTGAGCGCTTATCTGTCGGGAGTTACAGAAGAAATGATACAGGCAGAAAGAGAAGAAATACTGGACGCCGACGAATCTTCGATAAGAGCGCTGGCTGAAATGCTCGAGGCGGCCTTCGACGGAGAGCGGATCTGCGTCGTAGGAAGCGAGAGCGCAATAGAAAAGCATGCTGATCTTTTTGACAGCATTGAAGCTTTGGTGAAGGCATGATGGAAGATAGTACGAAGTCCGGAATAGCAGCGCTTATAGGCAGACCTAATGTGGGTAAATCCACTCTCATGAACCATCTGATCGGTCAGAAGATCGCCATAACCAGCCGTAAGCCGCAGACTACAAGGAACAAAATACAGACAGTATATACTGAAGAACGCGGGCAGATCATTTTCATGGATACCCCGGGCATCCACAGGGCAAAAAACAAGCTTGGGGAATACATGGTGACTGCAGCCGCCAAGACCCTGGATGACGCAGACGTGATCCTCTGGCTGGTGGAGCCGACAGATCATATCGGATCCATGGATGAGCAGGTAATAAAGCTTATAAAGCATGCAAAAGTCCCTGTGATCCTGGTCATAAACAAGGTCGACAGGATAAAAAAGGATATGATCCCCGACATTATAAGGCTGTATGAAAGGGAGATGCAGTACGACGATATCATTGCGGTCAGCGCCCTTCAGGGCAGGAATCTCGATACGCTTATCGACGCAATTTTCCGTTATCTGCCATACGGTCCCCTGTATTATGACGAGGATACCATAACCGACCAGCCTGTGAAGCAGATCGTTTCCGAGCTTATAAGGGAAAAGGTATTAAGATGCCTTGGAGAAGAAGTTCCGCATGGCGTAGCCGTCACCATAGAAAAGATGGAGGAGCGGGGAAACGGGGTCACGGATATTGAGGCTGTGATCATCTGTGAGAAGGAATCCCACAAGGGCATGATCATCGGAAAAAAGGGAGCAAAATTAAAAGAGATCGGCTCTCTGGCCAGAGCGGATATAGAAGATCTGATCGAGGGAAAGGCAAATCTGCAGCTCTGGGTCAAAGTCAGGAACAGATGGCGCGATTCTGATGTTCTTGTAAAAAACTATGGATATGACATAAAAAAGGTTTAATATAATGTGCTATGAGCGAGATCATAAAAGTCACCGGGATGATCCTTTCGGCGCAGCCACAGGGCGAAAATGATAAAAGAATAGTCATTCAAAGCGTCGAGCTGGGAAAGATCACCGCTTTTGCCAGGGGAGCAAGAAGGCCGGGGAATCATCTGCTGGCTGCAGCCAATCCGTTTGTGACCGGTACATTCTCGCTTATAGCAGGTTCGAGTGCCTACAGACTTGTTGAGGCTGATGTTAAAGAATATTTCAGGGAACTGGCTAATGAACAGCCCGCTGTATATATAGGGTTCTATTTTCTCGATCTTGCAGATTATTACGGAAGGGAAGGAATAGACGGCCGGGACACGCTTAATCTTCTTTACATAGCTTTAAAAGCACTTTTAAATAAGAATCTGGACAATGAAATGGTCAGAAGGATATTTGAGCTCAGGCTCTTTGCAATAAACGGAGATTATGCTCCCGATCCTTCGGTTATGGATGATAATCTTTATTCCATCGTCAGTTATATATGTACTGTCAGCCTCGGGAAGCTGTACACGTTCAGACTTGACGAAGGCAGGATAGAGGATATAGCGAAGCTGGCGGATAAGGCCAGGGCGCGGATCATGGACCGTGAACCAAAAAGCCTAAAGATAATGGAAAGCTTTGTGAAAGCAATGAAGCAGTAATCAAGTAACGGAGAGCAATACGATGATATTAAAAACACTGGCAAGCCATCTGGGTGAGTACAAAAGGGACAGCATACTGACCCCGATCTTTATGATCGGTGAGGTTGTTGTTGAAATGGCGATCCCGATGCTTATCGCCACGCTTATTGACGACGGTGTCAACGTAGGTGATATGCATCATATTGTAAAGACCGGTATATTAATGGCCGTCATGGCATTGATCGGTCTTGCCGCGGGATTTTGCGGCGCGAAATTCGGAGCATCGGCAGCCGCAGGTCTAGCAAAGAACTTAAGGGAAGCGATGTTCAACAATATCCAGACGTTTTCCTTTTCCAATATCGATAAATTCAGCACGCCGAGTCTTGTCACAAGGCTAACGACAGATGCCATGAATGTGCAGACTGCGTATCACATGATCCTGCGCATGTTTACCCGCGCGCCGTTCCAGCTTATCGTTGCGATGGTAATGGCCTTCATGATAAACGCGAGGCTGGCATCGGTCTATTTAATAGCGGTGATAGCATTATCACTGTTCATGACGATCGTAATAAAGCGCGCTTCCGTATATTTCATGCAGGCTTTTCCGAAGTATGATGAGCTGAATGAAAGCATTCAGGAAAATGTCTCGGGAATAAGGGTCGTAAAGACCTATGTCAGAGAAGAGCATGAGATAGGCAAGTTCAATACAGCCAGCAAGCTTATTTATGACATCTTTATAAAGGCCGAGAAAGCCGTAGTCATGGCGCCTCCGGTAATGAATGCGGCAGTATATACCTGCATCCTTGTCATCAGCTGGCTCGGAGCCCATATGATAGTTTATGACGAGCTGACGACCGGAGAGCTCATGAGCCTTCTCACCTACTGTATGAATATCCTTGCCAGCCTTATGATGATAGCCGGCGCCATAGTCATGATAACGATGTCCTCGGCCAGCGCGAAGCGTATCTGCGAGGTGCTGGATGAAAAGAGCGATCTTTCGAATCCGGATAAGCCGGTCCTTGAATTAAAGGACGGAAGCATAGAATTCGAAAATGTAATGTTCAGCTATCACAAGACAAGCGAAGAGCCTGTTCTGAGGAATATAAATCTTAAGATCGATTCGGGAGAAACGATAGGTATCGTCGGCGGTACTGGAAGTGCAAAGACATCGCTTATAAACATGATATCCCGTCTCTATGATGTTTCCGAAGGTGTTGTAAAGGTAGGTGGTCTGGATGTACGCAAATACGACCTTGACACTTTAAGAAACAATGTTGCGGTGGTCCTTCAGAAGAACGAGCTGTTTTCCGGAACCGTCCTTGATAACTTGAGATGGGGCGATGAAAACGCGACACTTGAGGATTGTAAAAGGGCCTGCCGGCTGGCCTGTGCCGATGAATTCATCGAAAAGATGCCGGACGGATATGATACGAGGATAGAGCAGGGCGGAAAGAATGTATCCGGCGGACAGAAACAGAGACTTTGCATTGCCAGAGCGCTGCTCAAGCATCCGAAGATACTGATTCTGGATGATTCCACCAGCGCCGTGGATACCGCGACCGATGCAAAGATCAGGAATGCGTTCAAGAATGAGATCCCGGATGTTACGAAGATCATCATTGCGCAGAGAATATCCAGTGTAATGCATGCCGACAGGATCATTGTAATGAACGAAGGAAGCGTGATCGGCTTCGATACTCATGAGAAGCTGCTTGAAACGAATGAGATCTACAGAGAAGTCTACGAATCCCAGACAAGCGGAAGCGGTGACTTCGATGAAGTGGGAGGTGATGACTGATGCCGGCTCCAAGAAGCTTCGGAATGAAGACTACTGTTAAGAACCCTGTCAAAGTCCTCGCAAGGATACTCAAATATGTGGGGAAATACTATGGTTTCGGATTTCTGATCGTGCTCGCCATGATCATTGTGGGCGTTTACTGCAATATTCGCGGAACGCTGTTCTTACAGACGCTGATAGACGATAATATCATTCCTCTGTTGGGCCAGGAAAATCCGGACTTCGGTCCTCTTATACATAACATGATAAATATGATCGTCATTTACGGCATCGGAGTGGCTTCGACTTTTGTACGTGAATATCTTATGATATACATTACGCAAGGCACGTTGAAACGTATAAGGGACGATATGTTCCAGCACATGGAGAAGCTGCCGATAGGTTATTTCGACAGAAATGCCAGAGGCGATATCATGTCCATGTATACGAACGATGTAGATACGCTGCGCCAGTTGATAAGCCAGAGTATTCCCATGTTGATAAATGCTGTTTTTGCCATAGTCATGACACTTGTAAGCATGTTCGTGCTGGATATATGGCTGACCCTGGTCACGCTCGGGATGGTGGCCGTTGTGCTTTTTGCATCAAAGAAGATAGCCGGAGGCAGCGGAAAATATTTCGTGAAGCAGCAGGAGGCTATCGGTAAGCTGGATGCCTATGTCGAAGAGACCATGACGGGTCAGAAGGTCGTCAAGGTATTCTGCCATGAGGAGAAGGCAAAGCAGGAATTCAAGGAGCTTAATGAGCACTTATATGAATCGTCTTACAAGGCCAATTTCCTTGCGAACCTTATGGGTCCGGTAAATGCCGAGCTCGGGCATTTAAGCTACGTGCTATGTGCGATCATCGGCGGTATATTGGCGGTTACGGGCGTCAGCGGACTTACGCTCGGAGGGCTTGCCAGTTTCCTGGCCTTTAACAAAAGCTTCTCCATGCCGGTCTTCCAGATAAGCCTGCAGATGAATTCCATCGTCATGGCTATCGCCGGCGCGGACAGGATCTTACGTTTGCTTGACGAGCCTGTCGAAGAGGATGGAGGCCATATCGATCTTATCAGGGTCAGAAAAGACGGCGACAGGCTTACAGAGGTCAGTGAGCGTACCGGCCACTGGGCCTGGAAGAATGAGAAGGCCGCAGGCGGGGCTGCGCTTACTGAACTCAAGGGCGATGTAAAATTCGAAGATGTGGACTTCGGCTATATAAAGGAAAAACAGGTGCTTTATGATATCAACCTGTTCGCAAAACCGGGGCAGAAGATCGCTTTTGTAGGATCCACCGGCGCCGGAAAGACCACGATCACGAACCTGATAAACCGTTTCTACGATATCTGGGACGGTTCGATAAAATATGACGGCATCAATATCAGCGATATCAAGAAGGGCGAGCTCAGACGTTCGCTTGGCATGGTCCTTCAGGAGACATCTCTTTTCACGGGAACTGTGCGTGAAAACATCAGATACGGCCGATTGAATGCGACGGACGAGGAGGTTCTGGAGGCAGCGAAGCTGGCCAACGCCGATTACTTCATAAGAAGGCTGCCGGATGGATATGATACGGTTCTTACCGGAAACGGGGCTTCACTTAGCCAGGGGCAGAGACAGCTCTTAAGTATCGCCAGGGCAGCGGTCGCGAACCCGCCGGTGCTTATTCTTGATGAGGCGACGAGCTCTATCGATACGCGTACCGAGCATATCGTGCAGGAGGGTATGGACAACCTCATGAAGGGCAGAACGACCTTCGTTATTGCACACAGGCTGTCTACGGTACGGAACGCTGACTGCATCATGGTACTTGAAGGCGGACATATCATAGAGCGCGGTACGCATGAAGAGCTGATGGAATACAAAGGAAAGTATTATCAGCTGTACACAGGCGGAAAGACCGAATGATAAGGAGATATTGTAAATGAATGAATCGATTTTAAGAAAATACGCGAAGCTGGCAGTGCGCTCGGGCGTTAATGTGCAGAAAGGCCAGCCTCTGGTGATCACCGCTTCTGTAAGAGATGCCGATTTTACCGAATACTGCGTTGAAGAGGCCTATAAGGCCGGGGCTTCGGTCGTGAATGTCAAATGGAATGACGAGGTCATATCTCACATGGACTACGAATACCAGGATACGGAGACCCTGAAAATAATCCCCGACTGGTTCATCGACCGTGTCCGCTATGAGCATGATAATAAGGCCTGCTACCTGCATATAGAATCCGAAACGCCGGGCTTTATGAGTGATATCGATCAGGAGAAGCTGACTGCCAGACGCCTGGTATATATGGAAAAGATGAAGCCGTATCGGGCATATACGATGAACAACATAGGCCAGTGGAGCATCGTTGCGCTTCCCAACCCGAAGTGGGCAAAGAAGCTCTTCCCGGATCTTGCGGAAGATAAGGCTGTAGAAGCTCTCTGGAAAGCAATACTTACAGCGGTACGGGTGCGTGAGGATAACGATCCGGTGGCTGAATGGGAAGCTCATGACAAGGAGCTTGCCGATCACTGCAGGATCCTGAATGATCACCAGTTCGATAAACTTCATTTTGAAAGCGAGACAGGGACTGATCTTTATGTCGGACTCGTAAAGGATCATATCTGGTGCGGAGGCATTGGCGAGACGCCCGAAGGCATATGTTTTAATCCGAATATGCCGACGGAAGAGGTGTTCTGCATGCCGGACCGCAATCGTGTAGACGGAAAGGTCGTTGCATCCAAGCCTTTAAGCTATAACGGAAAGGTCATAGAGGATTTCTGGTTTGAATTCAAGGACGGGGCTGTGGTCGATTATGGCGCAGGAAAATCGGAAGAAGCGCTTAAGCAGCTGTTAGACACCGATGAAGGCTCAAAGCATTTAGGAGAGGTCGCGCTTATATCTTATGATTCACCGATCTCAAATATGAATATCCTTTTCTTCAACACGCTTTTTGATGAGAACGCCAGCTGTCATCTTGCCCTTGGAAGATGTTATGCGGAAAACATCAAAGGCGGTTATGACATGACGGAGGAAGATATTCTTGCCGCAGGCGGGAACCAGTCACTTAACCATGAGGATTTCATGTTCGGAACAAGAGGGATGAAGGTTACGGGCATAAAGGCTGATGGAAGTACCGTTGAGATATTCCGTAACGGAAATTTTGTAATGTAAATAATAAAAATAATAGAGGCTGTCACATCATTATATACTTTGAACCGCTACCCGTCAAGTAGACAATCAAAAAAATAAATAACTTTCTGCCATCAGATTTGGTCTGGTGGCAGTTTTTTATGCTGC
>CADBMM010000291.1 GCA_902795795.1 uncultured Lachnospiraceae bacterium
AATAATAGTTCGTCAGCATCTGAATATAATCTGTGATTTGATTTCTATTGTGTGATGTCTGACAAACACCCGGGAAGCCGTTGATTTGATATGCTCCTCATATGATAGATTTTGGATTATCCAACTGTCTACCATATGGGGAGTATATCAAAATACAACATTTCCGGGTTTTTTCTTTGCCATTTTTTGAAAAAGGAGGATCTGCCGATCCTTTCGGAACGCTTCCTGTACGAGGTATCTGCCGGGACCAGAAAGCATTATCAGATACTTAAGGCATTTACGTCCTAAGTTTTCGATGAAAGGGCATTTTCTATTGTAATTGTCGAAAGGAAATGGTACTATTACCTCGAACTTAGGACAAATACGTCCAAAGTAAGAGGTGAAAAATATGATTAAGCGAGACCGTTATCTGAATCGGTTGATTCACAATATGTGGAACGGTGAAATAAAAGTCATTACGGGGATCCGCAGATGTGGAAAATCAGTTCTGCTTTTTGACCTGTTCTATGAATATCTGCGCTCGCAGGGTATCTCAGATGATCACATCATCAGGCTGGAACTCGACCAAAGAAGGTATTACAAATTCCGAAATCCGATCCTGCTATGTGAATATGTTGAAAGCCTTATAAAAGATCATTCTGAAGACCGCTTCTTCCTGTTTGTGGATGAAGTGCAGTTCACCGCAGCAGTGAAGGACAAGGCAAACGGGGGTATCGAAGTAACGATCTATGATATGCTGAATGAATTGAAAGCATATAAGAACCTGGATGTATACGTTACCGGCAGTAATTCCAGAATGCTTTCAAAGGACATAGCTACCGAATTCAGAGGAAGGGCAACTCAGATCCATGTGTATCCTTTAAGCTTTGAGGAATACTATTCCTTCGTCGGCGGAGATAAGCGCAATGCTCTGGACCAGTATATGCTTTATGGCGGAATGCCGCGGGCTGCAGGTATGACCGAGGAACAGGACAAGAAGGAATATCTTACCAATTTGTATGATGAACTTTATGTCAAAGACATCGTGGAACGAAACCATCTGGAGCGGGAAGACATACTGAACGCGATCCTGGATTATACAGCTTCACAGATCAGTTCTTTGACAAATCCGACGAATATTGCTAACGCCTTAAGCTCAATGCGTCACGAGAAGATCAACCCGAGTCTGGTATCCGCCTATCTCACGCATGTAATGGATGCGTTTCTCATCGGCATGGCACGCCGGTATGATATTAAAGGTAAGACGTATTTCAATTATCCGAACAAGTATTATTATACAGATATCGGGCTTCGGAATGCGAGGTTGAATTACCGGCAATATGATCCGGGCCACATGATGGAGAATATCATCTATAACGAACTGGTTTTACGGGGGTATTCTGTTGACGTCGGCATGGTCCTTGAGAGGAAGAACAATGAAAAGAACCAGCGTGAAATTGACTTTGTCGTTAACGACGGGGACAGGCGTATCTATATTCAGTCTGCTTATCAAATGGATACGGAACAAAAAGAAAGTGCGGAATTACAGTCAATGAAGCTGACGGGAGATTTCTTCAGGAAGATCATCATTCGAATGGATATACCACATAACTACTATGATGATAACGGATTCTTTCACTGTAATCTGATGGACTTTCTTCTCGGAAACATTGAACTGTTCTGATTCGTATTAAACTCAACAAAGTCACCATCATTGAAAAACCTATTAACCTTATGGTATCACACAAGTAAAAACAGGATTTACACTACATAGCGCCAGGGATGAGGCAAGTCCCTGGCGTTGTTTTTTCTAATCTTTTGCTGTTGACAGAAGAGCAGAAGAAGGTATAATATAACAACCGTTACATAACAATCGTTATATATTAAGGAGGCTCGCACATGCCGCCAAAAACAAAGGTCACTACAGAGACGATCATCAGTGCCGCCATTGAAGTAGTCCGTCAACGTGGTTTTGAGAATATCAATGCAAGAACGGTTTCAGGACAGCTGCATTGCTCCACGCAGCCGGTGATGTACCATTTTTCAACGATCGACAGTCTGAAGAAAGCTGCTTATAAGCGGGTTGATCAACTGCACTCCGAATATCTGATGAACACGCCGCCCGGACAGGATCCGGTCCTTGGGATCGGCCTGAACTATGTCCGCTTCGCCGTGGAGGAGTCGCAGCTGTTCCGATTCCTGTTTCAGTCCGGATATACTGAGAAGAAAAGCCTGCTGGAAATGGTGGATTCTGAAGAACTGGTCCCGGTGCTGGAAGCCATGCGGGAAGGAGCGGGGCTGAGCCTGCGGAAGGCCAGGAACGTATTCATCACCGTCGCATTGTTTGCCCACGGATACGCAAGCATCATCGCCAACAATCATTTGGAATTCGACGAAAAACTGATCGCGGAACATCTTGAGCGTACCTGGAACGGCGCCGTGCTTGCGGCAGGGCAGGAGGAATAGGATGAAAGTCATTCTTTACGACCTGGGATCGGAGTATGAAGACCTGATTGAAGAAAAATGCGACCGCGCTGTTGCGGCGGACGGGAAATATGCGCCTTGCCAGGGTTGCTTCGGCTGCTGGACCAAACATCCTGCGGAATGCTTCATGAAGGATAGCCTGCAGCAGATCTGCCGCGTGATCGGCCAGGCGGACGAACTCGTGATCGTAACGAAGAATCTCTATGGCGCATACAGCGCCGCGGTCAAGAATGTACTGGATCGTTCTATTGCGACCTCCACACCATTCAGCACCTATCGCGGCCGGCAGATGCACCATACGCTTCGTTACGGAAAACACGATCTCTGGAAAGTGGTTGTTTACGGAGAAGTGAGCGAGACGGAGAAGGTCACGTTCCGCTATATGGCTGAGCGGAACGCGATCAACGACGGCTTTGAGCGGTCCGAAGTCATCTTTCTGAAAGATCTGTCGGAACTGGAGGTGGCGTTATGAAGACAGTTTTCATTAACTGTAGTCCCAGGAAACGTTTTTGTGCCTCCGCGTATTTCCTTTTTCTCCAGAGTATTTTCGTCGGCGGGGAAAAAGTGAATGAAACGCTGCGTACGTCCGCCGACTACCCCCGTATTCTGGAACAGCTCCGGGACGTACAAGCGGTGGTGTTCGGATTGCCGCTCTATGTGGACGGCGTTCCATCCCATGTGCTCCGCTTTCTGGAGAAGATGGAGGCCTTCTGCCTCGAGAACAGCTTGAAGTTCCGTGTTTACTGTGTTGCCAACAACGGCTTTATCGAAGGAAAGCAGAACGAACCGCTGATGCAGGTGTTTGAAAATTTCTGTGTGCGGACAGGACTTGCCTGGAGCGGCGGTGTTGGGATCGGTGGCGGCGTCATGCTGAACGTGACCCGCATCCTCTTCATCGTGGATATCGCGCTGCTGGCGCTCAATACCGTGCTGAGCGCGG
>CADBMM010000292.1 GCA_902795795.1 uncultured Lachnospiraceae bacterium
ACTGCGGAAAATGCGCGGACGCCTGCTATGCCGAAGCGTTGACGTTGTGCGGCAAGGACTGGACCCCGGAGGATCTTGTCAAACGTCTTTTACAGGACAGAAGCTTTTATGAGAATTCCGGCGGCGGAGTTACGATATCAGGAGGAGAACCGCTCTGCCAGATCGATTTCCTTGAAGAGGTGCTTAAGGGGCTTAAGGAAAACGGCATACATACAGCTCTGGACACCACCGGCTTTGCACCGTGGAAGTCTGTAGAACGCACCATTCCATATGTAGATCTGTATCTTTACGATCTTAAGCACATGGACAGCAAAGCCCATAAGACCGTCATAGGCGTGCCTAATGAGATCATCCATGAAAACGCTTTGAAGCTGTCAGAGGCTGGCAAGGCAATGCAGATCCGTATTCCGGTCATTCCGCGTTTTAATGAGGATGAGGATAATATAAGGAAGACAGCAGAGTTCTGCGTAAAACTCGGAGATTCCGTAAAGATGGTGCAGCTTCTGCCTTATCATAACATGGGCGTTATGAAATATCTGCGTATCAGCGACGGAAAGCCCATGGAGGCGGTTCCGCCCAGCGATGAGAAGATGGAGCATCTGAAGGAACTTATGGCTTCATACGGTCTGTACGTTACTATTCATTAATTATTAAAGTAAAGAATCTGCCGGAACAGCAGTCATAAATAATTAAGAACAATAAAGCAATAAAGAATAATGGAGGACTATTCAATGGGATCAAAGTACACTCATGTCTTTTCGCCGATCCGCATCCGCGGCATTGACTTCAAGAACAGGATCACCCTTGCGCCGCCGTCTCCGAACCTTGCAAGTGAAGACGGGCTTGTAACACACGATTTTGTAAACTGGTTCAGAATGTTTGCGCGTGGAGGCGTATGCACACTTTATGTGGGCAACTGTTCCATCGACATCAATGAATGCAAGGATGAAGCTTATCAGCTCGACATGAGCCAGGACCGTGGTATCCTTCCGATGACCTGGTATGCCGATATGTGCAAGCAGTATGGCTGCCATGCATCATTTGAGATCAACCACAATGGTGAAAATACTGCATTTGAGACCGTAGGACATGCTCCTTACAGCGCATCGCCGCGTATTTCAGATAATGAGCGCCTTAGGGCAAAGGAAAACGGCAGGGATCCTATCCCGTGCATCGAGATGACAAAGGAAAAGATAGCTGAGACCGTTGAAAAATACGGTATGGCGGCTGAGCGCATGAAACGCGCAGGCATGGATATCGTCCTGGTACACGGCGGTCACGGCAACCTGATCAGCCAGTTCACCAGCCCATTATATAATAAACGTACAGACGAATACGGCGGCAGCACAGAGAACCGTGCACGTTTCGCTATTGAAGTGTGCGATTCGATCCGCCGTCACTGCGGAAAGAACTTTGTAATTGAATTCCGTATTTCTGCTGATGAGATAGCAGAAGAGGGAATGCATTTTGAAGAAACACTCGAGCTGATCGGCTATCTGAAGGATCACATCGATATCCTTCATGTATCCGCAGGTCTGCACAGCGACTTCAACTTCAAGTATTTCCGCAACTGGTGCCAGAACTTCCTTATGGATCACTGCTTCAACGTACATTATGCAAGGGATATCAAAAAACGTTATCCCGACCTGCTTGTCAATACAGTAGGAAGTATCATGAGCCTTGACTATGCCGAAGAGATCATAGCAAATGGCTGGGCTGATTTCGTATCCATGTGCCGTCCGCTGATGGCCGATCCGGATATGCCGAGAAAATATGCCGAAGACCGTCCTGAAGATCGTCGTCCCTGCTTGCGCTGCAATGCCTGCACAAAGCATCTGTTCGTACCGAAACCGATCTTCTGCGCCATCAACCCCATGTCTGCAATGACGAACGATCTTCCCGACGGAGTCGTTCCGAAGGCTCCGGTGAAAAAACGTGTTGCCGTCATCGGTGGCGGCCCGGCCGGAATCCAGGCACTGCAGACCCTTCTTGACCGCGGACATGATGTTACTCTTTACGAGAAGAGCGGAGAACTGGGCGGAAACGTTATTCCTGCAGTTGCGGCTCCTTTCAAGAACGATATGCGTGACTATCTGAAATGGATGCGTCATACAGCTGCGCAGTGCGTAAAACGCGGCGCAAAGATATTGCTTAACACG